>JABFSR010000114.1 GCA_013140495.1 Verrucomicrobiota bacterium | reverse complement strand
GCAACGCCGCCTCGCGCAGCGCCGCCATGACACCGGATGGACGTTACGTCGCGTTCGTCAGCGAGGCCAACGACCTCGTGCCAAACGATACGAACAAGATCGCCGATGTTTTCGTCCGCGACATGCAAACGTTGGTCACGACCCTCGTCAGCGTCGGCGCGACATCCACCAATCCCGCCGCACTCGTGCCGGTCAGCAGTTCCGAGTCACCGCAGATTTCAGCCGATGGCCGATGGGTGGCATTCTCCAGCACCGCGACAAATCTCGTGACTGGAGTGCGCACAGCAGGCGACATCTATGTGCGCGACATGATTGCCGGGACGACCGTTTGGGCCAGCAGCGACATGCGCGCGAAGCTGCAAAGCGTGACGGGCAAGACCAACGGCGTTTGCTACAATCTCGCGCTGAGTGCAGACGGAAAGTTCGTCGCGTACCAGGCCAGCCTGTCGCCATTGGCGGTTTCGACTTACTCGGGAATTATTCTGCGCTACGGACTCGATGCCGGCATCACCGATCTGATTCATACCAACGCACCGACTTCAATTCCCACCGCCGAGGAAACCCGCAATCTGGACCTCACGGCCGACGGAATACTCGTGGCTTTTGTCGCAAACGCCAACGGTGTTGGGGCTACCACTACAACCATCCAAGTCTGGGATGCAACCACCGGACTAACGACGCCAGTCGCGAGCGGGCCGGCGAACTCCATCTCGACCCGTCCTGTAATCAATCCTGCTGGCCGTTACGTCGCTTTCCTTTCGAGTGCTGCGAATCTGACCGGGAACTCTCTCCAGGGTACCTGGCACGTTTACCGGCGCGATTTGCAGACGGCGACAACTGCCCTCGTAGATGCCAACACCAACAACGTTGGTTCACCCGTGCCATTCAATACGGTTCCGAGCCTCAGCGCCGATGCGCAGTTTGTCGCATTCGAGTGCATGGACAGTGGGTTGGTCCCCAATGATAATAATCACCGCCAGGACGTCTTCGTCCGCGACATGGTTGCTGGTACAAACGAATTGATTTCGGTCTGCCATCCCTTGCTTGCTTCGGTCACTCCCAACAGCTTTAGCCTGTTCGCGGCGTCTCCCGCCAGCACGGACGGTCGGTTCATAGCGTTTGCCAGCGACGCCGATAACATTGTTCCCGGCGACACCAACGGTTTCCGCGACGTGTTCCTGCGCGACTTGGCCAGTGGCACTAACATCCTTGTCAGCGCGACGCCGAATGGCGTAACCGGCAATGGTATCTCCACCGATCCAACTTCGAGCGGCGACGGACGCCTTGTCGCCTTCACCAGTAGCGCTGCGAACCTCGTCGCAGGCGATGCGAATGCCGCGACGGACATTTTCGTTCGTGATCTCCAGACAGAAACGACAGCCTTGGCGAGCTTAAACTACATCGGCAGTGCGTCAGGCAACAAAGCCTCCTATTCGCCCACCCTTAGTACCGATGGACACTGGCTGCTGTTCCGCAGTCAGGCCACAGATATTGCCACGGGTACTTTCACAGGCACGGAAAACCTCTTCCTTCGTGATTTGCTTTCGGGAACCAACTTTGCACTCACGACGGGCGGTGTTTCAGCCAGCGCGATGACTTCGGATGGGCGTTTCGTCACGTATTTCGGGATCATTCCCGGCTTTACTGCGCGGCTTTACGTTTGGGATTCCGCTCTGAGCGCCCGGGTGTTCACCAACACAACGGTTGGCATCACCAACGTCGCCATCAGTCGTGACGGGAATCGCGTCGCGTATGCTACTGCCACCGAGTTGCGCCTTGCAGATCGCGCTGCAAACACAAACTGGCTGGTCAGCGCACTTGCAGCCGGTTCGATTCCTTTGTCGCGATTCAGTGCGGACGGCAACTGGCTCTGCTACTCACGCTTCGTGTCACCGTGGCATCAGACGTATTTGTATGACATCCAAAGCAGGACGGAGCAACTTGTCAGTCACGCTGAGGGTTCGAGCGATGCTGCCAGCGGCGGAAACTCGGATTTGCCTGACCTCAGCCCGGATGGCCGTTTTATTTCCTTCCGTACGATGGCAACCAACATCGTGACGGGCGCGAGCGGTCTCACACGACAAATTGTTCTCTATGACCGCCAGACCGGATCGAACACGCTCGTCAGCGCGAGCCGTTATTCCGGCGGCCCGGCCGATGATCACTCCACGCGCGCGAGCTTTAGCGCGGATGGGCAGACGCTGCTCATCCAGTCCTGGGCTTCGGATCTCGTGGCCGGTGATTTCAACCACAGTGGCGACGTGCTTGCCCGAGCGATTTTCACCGCCGTAATTTTACCGCCCGCCGCGCCGGGGCAGGGGACTTGGCTCTATTGGCCGTTTGTGCCGGGCAACAATTACAGCGTGGAATTCAAGAACAGCCTGACTGATCCGCTGTGGCAAAATCTTCCAGGAAGCGTTACGAACGACGGCATCAAGGCATGGTTTCAAGACAACGGCCCTGCCAACCCGCAAAGATTTTATCGCGTCAATTCGTTCTGATTTTGGAAACAAGATTTCAAATGAAACCTCCAACTCATTCTCAACGCGGCGACAATAATCAGATTTTGTGCGTGACGGAGTGCGCCCCTCCTCGGGCGCAGCAATCTCCGCAGTCAAAGTTGGCTGGAAATGGCGAACAACCTTCTCTCTGGCGTGCGTTGCTGTGGCCGGGGACGGCCACGCTCCGTATGGTGAAGCCACGCCCTCATTGCGGCGAAGACGTGAATCGTCCGGGGCTTGGCGCTTTTACCTTCGTGGAACTGTTGGTCGTGGTGGCGGTGTTGGCGCTTGGAGCGATCCTGCTTGTGCCCGCAATGGCACGCACGCAACTCGATTCCCGTTCCGCCCGCTGCCTCAACAACCACGGCCAGTTGGCCCGCGCATGGCTCATGTACGCCAGTGACAATAACGACAAGTTGGCGACGAGTTACGCCAGTGTATCTTCGTCTCAGCCTAGCTGGGCACCTGGCTTGTTAGATTGGGATTTAACTCCTGACAATACCAACACGGTGTTGTTGACGGACCCGCGCTACTCGATTCTGGCAACATACTTCGGCAAAGACGCGCGCCTGTTCAAGTGCCCTGCCGACCAATACGTCAGTGGGATTCAGCGTACGCGCGGTTGGAAGGAACGGATTAGAAGCATTTCCCAGAACGTGTACGCAGGAAACGGTTCCTCTGGATTTGACCCTGGCTATGCCCTAGTCAGGAAACTAACCGGGTTGGTGAATCCCAAGCCAGCCGAGACCTGGATATCAATTGATGAGCACGGTGACAGCATCAACGACGGCATTTTTTTCGCTCCCTATAGCACAGGATGGATTGACCTGCCCGCCCACTATCATGATGGCGGAGCCGGCGTTGCCTTCGCAGATGGTCATACCGAAATGCACCGGTGGCAGGGCAGCGTTCTGAAGTTTCCAGCTCCACTATCAATGTTTATTTCAGTGCCACCGGTGACGAACGATCCGGATATCCTGTGGCTTCGTTTCCGCACGCCGCGCCAACCGGGAGTCAACTAACTCCGAGCCAATAAGTCACCCCAGCCAACCGCACGTTCGCGCAAGTTTCACCAGTCCGTAGGCCACGCCGGCGGCGGCGGGAATGGTCAACACCCAGGCCCAGAGAATTCGGCTGACGACCCGCATCTTGAGCGCGTTGAAACCTTTCGCACAGCCCACTCCCATGATGGACGTGGTGATGGCGTGTGTGGTGGAGACGGGCATTCCGAAATGCGCCGCAGTCATCAGCACGGTTGCTCCTGTGGCCTCCGCTGCAAAACCGTGAACTGGATGGAGCTTCACCATTTTGTGGCCGAGCGTTTTGATGATGCGCCAGCCGCCCGCAGCGGTGCCGGCGCACATGGTCAGCGCGCAAACGACTTTGATCCAGGTCGGGATGGCTTCCTTCTCGATGCACTTCTTGAACATCGCGGCGGCGTGCTTTTCATCCTTGGGCACGCCGAGTCCATTGAGGCTCATCACGCCGAGATTGAAGAATGCGGCGGGATGATTCAGTGCGCCAGCGCGTTCAAAGGATGCTTTCGCAGCAGCTTCATCTTTGGCCACGCCCTCGCCTTTGAGTTGGGCGACGCCGAGGCAGAGCAGGGCGTCGGCGTTTCCTTTTTCGGCTTTTGCTGCCAGCCACGCGGCGGCGGCCTCTGGTGATTCGGGAATGTCCTTGAACTTGCGGGTCACAACGGATGATGGCTTGATGGCATTGGTGTCAAACTTGGCTTCCGCCAGTTCCGCGAAAATCTTTTCCGCCTTTTTTGGATCGGCGGTGACGCCTTCGCCTTTTTGCAACGACTGTGCGAGAAGAAATTTACCGGTCTTGTCAGAAGCTGCTGCGGCTTTTTCAAAATGGTTCGCAGCGCTGTGCGCATGGCCGGATTGAAGATCGAGCCGCCCCAACTCCACGTGTGCAACGGAAACCGTCCCGAGATGTTCCGGCGCGGACATGAAATGCCAGTGGCTGCCGGCGGAATCCAGAACGCCGCTGCCCGTGCCGGCCACGAGTGCGAGGAAGATGATGCCCATGGTTTTCTGGGCGTCGTTTGTGCCGTGGCTGAACCCCATGTAGGCGGCGCTGAGCAACTGGGCTTTGCCGAAAACACGGTTCACGGTCACGGGTCGCCAGTTGCGCAGCAGAAAATACAACGTCCCCATGATGATGAAGCCAAGCGTCAATCCGATCACAGGCGACGTGATCATGGGCATGATCACTTTCCAGAGGATGCCCTTGCCGTCCCACCAATGATCTTTACCGGGAATTGACCAGATGATGACGCCCCAGTTGTTGTTTGCCGCCGCCAGGCAGGAGCCGCACAACCCACCCACCAGCGCGTGCGACGAACTGGATGGCAACCCGAGCCACCAGGTAATCAAATTCCAGACAATCGCCCCAAGCAGTGCGCATATAATGATTTCAGAAGTGACCACCTTTGCGTCCACAAGTCCCGACGCAATGGTCTTGGCCACTGCTGTGCCCCACAGCGCGCCGAGCAGATTGGTGAAGGCCGCGAGCACAATGGCCTGGCGCGGCGTCAGAACCTTGGTGGAGACGACCGTGGCAATGGAGTTGGCGGTATCGTGAAAGCCGTTGATGTATTCAAACACCAACGCCACGAGGATGACGGTCAGGATGAGAGTCATCGTGCGCGGTTAGGAGTTTTTAAGGACGATGTGCGTGACGACGTTGCCGACATCGCGGCAGCGATCCACAACTTTTTCGATGAGTTCGAAGATGTCCCTCAACACGATGGTCCGGAGCGCTTCAAACTTGCCGCTGTAAAGATCGCGGAGCAGCTCGTTCATCACCTTGTCCGCCTCGCCCTCCACATACTGGAGTTTGTCGTTGAGTTCCTTGATTTTTTCCAGGTCCTCCATCGCGTGGAGTTGCTGGATCATCTTGTGAACAGTCTCTGTGGCCTGCTCCATCATCAGGGCCTGCCGTGAAAAATCAATTCCCTCGATGTGTTTGCCCGCCATCATGAACCGCTCGGCGAGCTTTTCCGCGCTCTTGGGAATCTTGTAAAGTCCGCGCGCCAGCGCTTCGATGTCCTCGCGCTCCAGGCCCGTGACGAACGTATTCACGAGTTCCTCGCTGATTTGTTCGGAGATTTTCTTCTCCTTGCGACGTGCCATCACCAGGTCGTCGAACTTATTCGTATCGCGCGGCGACTTCATCAATTCGATGACGAGCCGGACGCTTTCGTGGGCCTCCTTGGCGGCGGCTTCGAGCAGTTCATGGAAGCGGTCGCCTTTGCCGAAAAGTTTTTGAAGTGAAAACATAGTGGTGTCAGTAGCGTTAAATCGTCGTTCGATGTCCAACAAAAAATCTCCGCAGAAGCAACTGTAACAGGGTTGTAACAATTGCGTCACGGGTTCGTTGCATTGTGGAGTCTCGTCACCAGAGATGTCAGAAGGCTCGCGCGTTGACGCACGGGTCCAAGGGTCATCGGCAGATGCGCTGGGAAGCGGGTCAGGCCGCTTCTGCGTCTCCGCCCAGGTTGATCCGGCGGCGTTCTGCCTCGGCCTTGGCTGCTTCCAATACGGCTCCGGCCTGTTCGCCAATTTGCGGAATGTCCGCGAGGTCGGAGGCGTCGGCTTGCAACAAGTCTTCGAGCCGGGTAAGTCCAGCGTGGACGATGGCATCGGCTTGTTCGCGGGTGATGCCGGGAATGGCGGCAAGCAGCTCGACTGCCTCGGCAACTTTTTCCTCGAACCCTCTGTGGACAACGACTTCAGCTTCGATGTCCACCTGCCAGCCTGTGAGCTTGGAAGTAAGGCGAGCGTTCTGGCCGCGCTTGCCGATGGCAAGCGAGAGCTGATCGTCGCTGACCACGATTTTCACACGCTTGGTGGCTTCGTTAATCTCAAAGGTCTTCAGCTTGGCCGGGGCGAGGGCGTTGGTAACAAAATCGCGGGGGTTCGACGACCACTTGATGATGTCCACCTTCTCGTTGTTCAGCTCGCGAACGATGTTCTTCACGCGCTGGCCGCGCAAGCCTACGCATGCACCGACAGGATCCACTTTTTCATCGCGTGTCCATACGGCAAGCTTCGTCCGGAAGCCGGGTTCGCGAGCGATGCCTTTGATTTCTATGGTGCCATCGCTGATCTCAGAAACTTCGACCTGGAAAAGCTTGATGACGAAGCGCGGATCGGCTCGGGACAGGATGATTTCCGGTCCGTGCGGGCCCTGTTCGACGGCCTTGACGTAGCAGCGTATGCGTTCGCCGACCTGGTATTCCTCGGTCGGAACGCGTTCGCGATTGGGGAGCAGCGCCTCGTATTTGCCGAGGTCAACCAGCACATCGGAACGTTCGAAGCGCCGGACGGTGCCGCTGATAATGTCGCCGACGCGATCCTTGAACTCGGTGAAAATCATCGCCTTCTCGGCCTTGCGGATGTGTTGCATCAACGCCTGCTTGGCGTACTGGGATGCAATGCGACCGAAACCCGTCGGAGTAACTTCGATTTCAAGTTCCTCGCCAACTTGCGCATCGGGTTTGATACGGCGTGCGTCGAATACTGAAATCTGGTCGTGCTTGGAGATGACTTTTTCGGAGACGACGAGTTTGGCGTAGGCGCGGATGTCGCCGTTCTTGGAATCCATCTCGACACGGAGTTCGCGCGCCGGGCCGACTGCCTTTTTGGCAGCCGAGAGCAGGGCTTCCTGCACAGCGCCGACCAGGACATCGCGTGAGATGCCCTTTTCGCGCTCGTAAAATTCCAATCCCGCTAAAATATCTGCATTCATAGGCGCGCAACGAATTTCCCTTCCGGGGAACAAAAAAGTCGGAGAAAATGAATCTTCCGACTTCTCGCGCCGGTTGTTACCGGCAATTGCCCGTTGTGACTCGGAGAATAGGAAATCGGATGTAGCAGCGTCAAGAGGCAAAAGCGGTCGGTGAACGCGCCCCCTCGCAATCGTCAAGTTATCCTTCCTGCGCCCATCTCGCCGTGAGTTTGTCGTGTTTTCAATCGCCGATCCAAACCTAAAAACCTGTGCGGCGCGGCTTTAACCATCGCATTTCGGATCGAGCAAATGTGGTTGACCATGTGCCGACTTCGCCTCAATGATTTCGGCATGGATCATTCACCTGGTTTTTTGTCATTGGTCAATGACGCAAAGAAGCGCGTCAACGAAATCTCCGTGGCTGAGGCGCGGGCGCGGGTTGCTTCCGGCGCACCGGTGGTGTTGATGGACGTGCGCGAAGACCACGAATGGAACGCGGGTCATGCGGTGGAAGCCGTGCATCTGGGCAAGGGCATTCTCGAACGTGATCTGGAAAAACTTTATCCGGACAAGAATGCGGAAATCATCATGTATTGCGGCGGGGGATTTCGTTCCGCGCTTACCTGCGATGCCGCCCAGAAAATGGGCTACAGGAAAGTTTCATCGCTCATCGGCGGTTACAAGGGGCTTGTGGCGGCGGGATGGACGATTAAAGCGGGTTGAACAGACTTACGTTTTAACCGCACCCAGCACCACAGTCTCGCCTCGTGCGCGCTTTTGCCACGCCCGACGCAGAGCATTGACGAGCGCAGTTACTTTCTCCCGGGGAATCTCGCCCATGAGGCAGATTTGAATCCAGTTCCTGCGTCGCAGGTATTCACTGTTGCAACTCAACAAGAATCCAGATTCCTGCATGAGCTTTCCAAACTCCACGGATTTTACGTCGGATGGGAGTTCGATGGTAATGGCGGCTGGTGAGTTCAAAGCATCAGTGCCGACGAGGTCGAATCCCATTTCCCCAAGTTTCATCCGCAACCACGCGGAGGTTTCCACCGTTTCGGTAAAACGTTTTTGCCAGTTCACACGCCGTAACGCCGCGTGCAACGCGTGAAGCAGGTTCGACGAAAATGTGAACGGAATCCCTCCTTGTTCGGCGTAATAGCCAATATCAAGGTAACGAGGCAGCCGGTCGCCATCGGGTTTGATGTCGTGGTTGTGAAAGACCATCGCCAGGCCGGGATAGGAACGCAGCCCCTTGCCGCTGGCACAACTGGCGAGATGCACGCCGGACAAATCCACATCCATCGTGCCGATGGAACTGATCGCATCTACGCAAAGTTTCACTCCATGCTCGCGGCACATCTGGCCGAGGAGTTCGATGTCGTTGACGACGCCGGTGGACGTTTCGCAGTGAACGCACCAGAGCCATGCGGGCGCTGGAATGCGGCCAAGTTTCTGGCGGAGCATCACAAGGTCTATGGACTCGCCCCAGGGAAAACTCAACGTCTCGAAACGCAGGTCGGAGCGGCGGGCGGCATCAATGAGGCGGTTGCCAAACTCGCCGTTGATCAACACCACTCCGTGACCGGTAATCTGCGACAACTGCGCAGCGATTGCGTCGTTGGCCAGCGTACCCGAGCCCATCATTAACTGGACGTGCGCGGCATTTGTAAGTTCACGGAGGAGTTTCCGCGTAGCGTCGAAGTCAGCTGTGAAACTCTCCGAACGATGCGACTCCGGAGCCTGCTCGAATGCGCGACGCACTTCGCGGCGAACGGTCACGGGTCCGGGAAGAAAATTTACCGCGCTGGGCTGGAAGGATTTTGCAGGAGAGTTGCGGAGAAATTCACGCGCGGTCGTCTCGAATGTTTCCAGCGTCACAAACATCGGCTGGAACTGCGCCTCTCCAGTGCCGACCACCGGCCCGAATGGAACGAAGCCGAGATGCTGGTACAATTTCAACTGGCGCACCGTGCCGGAAATGACGGCCAGATCATAGCCCTTCTCGACTCCGTGTTGCCAGAGCAGCGCAAGGATGCCGGAAAGAATCTGGCCGCCGCGTGCGCCGCGATGCTTTTTATCAATCGCGAGAAGCCGGATTTCACAAATGGTGCGACTTGCGGGCAGATGCTTGTCCAGTTCGGGAACCTTGTGATCGAGCGAGAACGGACGGTTGCCGCGCGCGGCCAGCATGCCGACAATTTTCTGGTCGCACAGGCAGATCAGGTAGGTGTTCTCGGCGTGAAACTTGTCCACGAGCCGGTGCGTAGGCGAGGCCTGATGCTGGGGAATCTCCTCGACGAACGTGCGATAGTTGAGCCGGTGAATCTGCTCGAACTCCCAATCTTCGGTGGCGAATTTGAAAACAAGTGGTGTTGCCTCGGTGCTCATGATTTTGGTGGTTGAGGTTTGGCCGTGGCATTACGCCGCCCTGCCAGCGCGGGAATTTCTTCGACGATGTTGGACCTGTGGGCGAACACCACCATCGCGGCAAGAACGCAAAGCGCCGTCGCTGTCGCCGTATCGCGGTTCAGCCAGTACGACGTGAACGGCAGGCATAGGAACGCGACGAGCCCCGGCAGCGTGGTCTTGCGCACCAGCACGAGACCCACGGTGAAGCAAACCGTGTATGCCACGGCGAGCCGCCAATCAAACAACAATAAACCCCCAAGTGATGTGGCGACGCCTTTGCCGCCGCGAAAGAGAAGAGGGGCGGGCCAGATATGACCAATCACCACCGCGAGCATGGCAAGTGTGGTGAGCGCTGGATTTTCCGTGAAACGGATGGTGGCCCAGACTGCGAGAGCGCCTTTTCCGAAATCACCGGCGAGCGTGAGGAAGAATCCCGCTTTGCCAAGCACCCGGCTCACGTTCCTCGCGCCAATGCTGCCGCTTTCGATCTCCCTGATGTCGCGGCCCGTGCGTGCGCGGACGAGCAGATAGCCCGTGGCAAAGCAGCCGAGCACATACGAACCAAACACCGTTGCCAGTGTCGGCCCTGCGCCCGCCGCCCGAATTTGTTCCATCCACGCCATGATTGTTTTCCGGGTTGCCCCGCTTGCGACCAAGTCTTACACCATTACGAACGCCGGTGGTGAATTCATAAATCCACGCACACGTTCATTATTTTCGATGGCCGTGAAACCTGGACTGGCTTTCAAACGCAATAAACCAGACGCGGAAACCGCGGGCGAGAAGTATTTTGCAGCAAAATGGGCGGGCAACCTTGGAGCGCCGACATCTTCGTCGGCGTGTTTCCATTTTGGGGCAGGCATGGGACTCGTCGGCGTGCTGTCGGCACTCCCGGGATTAGTTCGATGCCTTCACGCGAAAAAACTCCATCGGGTCTGTGGAGATGGGAATCTGCAATTCCATCGTGCCATTCGTCCCGGGCACTACGCCGCCGTATGGCAACCAATCCACGAGATTCGTTGAGTACTGCGGCTGGTAGTTCACGCCGGAGATTCCGCCCCATCGGACGAACAGGTTTGACCCCGACAACTGGTTTGTCAGCGATGGAGTGATACTTGTCACTGCGAGGAAATTCTCGTTGGTGACTGCATCTGTCAGGTTCGTGTAATTGCGTGTTCCCGGAACGAATATGAACCCGGGCAACGACGGTGTCACTGTAAAGGTCAGACCAGGAATGAAACCCACTGCGTAGTTGCCATCCTCGTCAGAGACTCCCGGCGAAAGGGTGCTGCTCGGCACGAGTTGCACTCCCGCCATCGGCTGGCCTGCCGCGTTTGTCACAGTGCCGGATACTGTCGGCAGTACGATGCTGAACCCGCCGGTGTAAACCTGTGACATCGGCTGGCCGAGGACATCGGTGATGGCCGGACCGAGCAGCAGCGAGTAATTACCGGGAGCAGATTGAGAGGCAAAACTCACGCGCAGCATCGTCGGACTCAGCGTGCTCACGGTGAAGTTTGTCACTGCGGCTGCTCCCGGCGGCACTTGCAGGACCACATCGCCCGTGTCCACCGTGAAAGGATTGACCGGAGCGTTGAAAGATACGTCCACGAAGCTGACCACATTGCTCACAGGTGTTGAAGGCGAGTGAGAAATTGCGGCGAAAGGAATCAAACTCGACGATTGGAATACAGTTCCCGTCCCGCCCGCCACCCAGCCTGCGCCACCTGCAACAGAAACCAATCCCGTGAACGTGTTCGCTGGTGAGTAGATTGCAATTCGCCCGCCACCGCCACCGCCGCCGTTGAACAATTCCCCCGCGCCGCCATCCGCGTTGATGATGCCGCTGCCCGTGATGGCGCTTGCTGTAATCCATACGCTTCCACCAGAGCCGCCGCCGGAATCGTCCTGCAAGCCTTCGCTGCCATTTGCTCCGAGGCGTGCGTCGTCAAGCGAGAGTGTTCCTCCGACGATCAGTTTGATGGCTCCACCACCATCGCCGCCCAGGGGAGATGAGCCTAATCCGGTACCACCACCGCTGCCGCGATCCACCGGTTGGGATGCAGCGCCGTAATTTGTCCCTCCGACGGCACCTGATGAGGACGCGCCGCCCAGGCCGCCATAACCGCCACCGCTGCCCTTGTTTGAAGTGCTGTTGCCTCTCCCGGTACCGGTATTGCGGGAAAATCCTTTTCCATCCGCAGCAAGGACACTGCCAGCCGCGAGATTCACGTCGCGCAAAACTGTGACTGCAATGTTTGTTTCGCCGGCCATCATCGTCAGCAAGCATCCTGCCCCGACGGTGAGGTTGCTCAACAACGGCAAAGGTGTCATCGGCAACACCGCCGCGCCGCCGTTGAGGATGAGATCGAACGGTGAGATCGGGAGGGAGAAAAGGCTCGACAATGGCGTGTTCGTGCCGATCAGTCCGCCATTGTCAATAACCAGCCGTCCCGTCATCGCGCTGCCAGCCTTGGAGTAAATTGTTCCCGCGCCGCCTGCGATTGTTCCCGCCCCGCCAGTTGCACTCACTGTTCCCGAG
>JABFSR010000139.1 GCA_013140495.1 Verrucomicrobiota bacterium | reverse complement strand
CACCAGGCCTTCGCGAACCCATGTCACGCCATCCATGCCCAGACCTTTGGCTGCATCCGGCAGCGTCGGCACACGCGCGCCCAGCTGGATGGGATGGCCGCGCTTGACCGACCACTGTCGCGTCAAGCCGCGCACATCGCACATGAATTGGTTCAAGATCATCACGCCCTCCGCTTCCTTGCCCGGACGGAAGTGGTAGCCGAACCTCATCCAGTCCAGTTCGAGGCCGTCGAGATCGTAGCGTTCCAGCAGCTCGCGGACGTAAGCCATCGCGTGTTCGCGCACTTCGGGGATGCCGTAATCCAACGCGCGATCCGTCCACCCGCCGCCGCCCGGCACGCGCCAGTAATCGGGATGCTTCCGCCAGAAAGAACTGTGAATATAATTGTCCACCTCATCCACGTTGTGGACATCGTTCATGCGCATTGAGAGCCATGGCGAGATTTTCTTTTCCCGGCAGCGAGCGATCCACACCGCGTAAGGGTCGAGGCCGCGCTCATCCAGCAACCGGGCGTTCTCGCACCACTTCTTGGCGAATTCTTCCTGCGGTGGCTTCTGGCCTTCGCCCATTTCCCAGATCGCATCCCGCACTTTGCTGCGATGGCTGGCCTTCATCGCGTTGGGACAAAGAAAGAGATGCGAGACCTTCGTGTTGGCGTATTGATCAACGAATGAGTGAAGTCCTTCGAGGCTCATCTGCTCCGCCGAACGTGAACCAAAGAAATGGCTGTCATCTTCGTTGAGGATGAGGGTGGGCTTTACAGTTCCGGCGGCGCTCGAACCGAGGATGGGAAGGAATAGCGCAGTGCCGACCAAAACAATCAGCAGACTTTTGCGAGTTGCGAGATTCATAAGCGTTGTGTGTTTCATTTCTTGAGTTGTTGACCAGCGCGCTCAAGCGGTGGCGTGAGTTTCCAAACATCATTCATCAACGGCCAGGAGTTGCCGGCAACGACCCACAGGCTGTTTTCATGGACATAGGCCGTGACTTCATGCCGTGGGGAGAATCTGGTTTTCGTTTCCAGGCGGTGCCACTGAATACCATCTTCGGTCCACCACACGTCATCGAAGTTCGCGCGATGGACGTTGTCGAAGCCGCCGATGATCCAGAGCCGGTTCGCATAAACGATCGGAATGAACCACATCCGCGGTGCCCACGGCGCATGTTCAACCACCCGCGTCCAATCAACGCCGTTGGTGGAGCACCACACGTCGTTGTAGGTGGTGAATTGCTGATAAACTTTTTCCGGCGGCGTGTTGGTTTTCTCCACTGAGCCGCCCATGACCCAGAGTTTGCCTTTGAAAGAAACAGCGGCGGAGGCGAAGCGCGGTCCATAAGGCACGTTGGTCGTGGCGCAATTCCATACGACGCCGTCCGTGGTGTGCCAGACATCCCTGCCGCTGCCGAGTTGCCACATCTTGCCATCATGGACGAGCAGTTCGCCGTAGCCACGGACGCCGAAGGGCGTTTTCTCCGCGACTTGTTTCCAATTCACTTGGTCCGTTGAATTCCACACGCTCTGTTTGACCGCCCAGACCTTGCCGGCATAAACGGTCATCTCGGCATAGCCATCGTAGGGCGTGTTGGTCGTAACCAGATTCCACTTGATGCCGTCGGTCGAGTTCCACAAATCCCGGACCAGCGCTCCGCCGGTGATGTAGCCATTGCTCAACCACAGTTTGCCGCCGAAGACCACGCCCTCGGCCGTGTCGCGCTCAGTGAACGGCGCGTGTTCTATGACGCGGACCCAGTCTGGCGCGGGTGACTCGGCGGCAATTGCCTCTGGCAAGGACAGGCTTGCGAAGCCAACCAGCGCCATCAAGAAGATGGAACGATTCCATCGTAAGTTTGTGCAACGCTCTCCCCCAGGAGAGGGGGAATCTTCGCCCGGCCGAGGTGGATTCAGACGTGTATTCAGTTTCTGCGTTGCTGTGCAGAAAACCGAAGGCGGGAGGAATGCAGGGAGCGCGGTCAAATTCTCCAATCGTGGGCGAAGCGCCTCCCTCTCCTCGGAGGAGAGGGCCGGGGTGAGGGCGAGCGTAATTACCATTCTAACTGCAATTGCCTGAATCGTCAGTTGCGGGCCAACGGATCCTCAAACCGCTGCGATGTCGCATACACATGGACATCGTGAGGTCTGATTCCATCACCGAACTGGCGACCAGCGACCTCGTGTTTCTCTTGCGAGTAAAGCCGGTACAGCGTTCTGCCATTGAGTTTGGTCGGCAAGCCTTCGAGCGAGAAACCCAGTCCATCGCCGGTTTCGTTCACAACCAGAATGACGAAGTCATCATTCACACGGCGCACCGAGCAGAGGATTCCCTTGCCGTCAATCGAACCATAGGTCGCGGCCTGGCGAACCTTGGGCGATTTCAGCGGCGGAGCGACCAGCGCTGGTTCGAGGGCGTGGAGTTCGCGCGCCACGCGGAGCAAATCCTGCCAGAGTCGCGGGCGACCCGTCACTGCCGTTCCGTCATCTTCCACTGGTTTCATGTAGGCGGTGCCCCAGTAGAGGATAGCGTTTGCGCCGTGAATGATCGCATCGTAAGCCATGAAGCGAGACTCGGCCCAGGTCGGCCGGCGGCCGATGCCGACCGCAGTTTCTTTTTCGTTTGGCTTTGCCTTCAGATCGCGCCAACCGAACCCTTGCAGGACCATTGCGCAGGCTTTGCCCGGCGCGGCCTGTTGCATCCGCCGGGTGTAAGCGCCCACCGAGTTCAGGCTCATGTCCAGAAGATCGCTGTGGCCGACGGTGAGATTCGCCGGGGCAGGGTAGATGTCGCAGCCCACCATGTCCGCCGCGCGATTGTAAAGGCGCAGGTCATCGAGGGAATTGCGGGGCGCATGGTTCAGCCAGATGACGTGCCGGGCGTCCAACGCGCGCACTGTTTGAATCCCTGCGGTAATGCCTTCGCCGCTCTTGCGAACGCGTGCCGGAGCATCGTCAATACGAACGCCAGGATTTGGGGATGGAAGCCCCGCCTTAGACCAGAACTCGGCACGCACTTTTTCGAAATCGGCATAAAGGCCGCGCTCGAACAGGTCGCGAGCACGACGGCTCAGCGTTTCCAGTTCCGCCTTGCCCGCCGCGGTTGTCCGCATCGTTTCAATTTCCGGGTGAATTCGCTCCGTGGTTCCCCACCAGTTGTTCCAAAGGATTTCATCAGGACCTTCCCAAACGAGCAATGCGGGATGGTTTTTCACGCGTTGAACAGTATCGGTGAGTTGCTGGGAACGGTTGGTTACATCAGTGCTCAAATCCAGAGCACCGCCCAAGTTCACCCACGCCTTGGCGCCAGCGCGATGAACGCGATCCAACGCAGCCACGTCAGGTGAACATTGAATCAGGTTGAATCCCGACTCGACGGCCTCCTTGAGCACGGCATCGTCCTTCGGGTTCTCGTAAAGGCCGAGCAGTAACCGTGGCTGGCCGTTGACCGTGAGCATTCGTTCTTTGTTCAACAATGCCCCCGAGCCGCCAAAAGCAGAGTCAAGCGAGAGTGCCGTGACCGAAAGAATCATGGTCAGTAATGTCGCCTTAATTCCTTTTGTGAAGCCCCGACTGATTTGCGAACGGCAAATTGATGACCGCGTAAATTCGTTTCTCATAGTTTTTCTTCGAATAGTTTGGTTCTTTAACGGCCAGCTTTTGGGGCTTCCTTCAGATAACGCACTTCGTAGGCGCAGCGCGCCTGCTGTCCTTTTTCCAAAGACACGACTTTGGATGTCAGTTCCAGATTGATTTGCTGCCGTGACACCTCCCAGAAGAGAGCAAGTGCGCTGAACTCCTGCGGATCGAAGCGTTGCTCAATTCCGAACTTTGCCTCACGATTGAAAAACGCGTAAGCCCCGCCGTTGAAGGCATCCTTGTTGATGACACGTTGGGGGTCGCCGGCCAGCACTTCCTTCCATCTCCGATTGGTTTGCGTCCAGTCCGGTTGCTTGACGTAAATACCGAACACGTCGGGATCAACGGACATCGTTGCAGTGTCGTATTCCGGATGCATCTGGATTTCGAAAATGCGCGCGGCATCGGCGGTCATTGTAGTCTCGAATCGAACGGCATCACCCACCAGGGAAATGGTGCGCTGTAACCGGGCACCGTCTTTTGTCGTCAGGGTCAACCGGACTTTTTGCGGTTCGGCCTGTGACTCAAATGTGATGATGTTCTCCGCCGTTGGGCCATCGCCCTGGTGAACCCATTCCTCGTGCCGGAAACGATTGAACGCCCGTTGTGCCCGAATCACGTTGCGGCCAGTAGGTTTGTAAGTCATCTCAACCACCTTGCCGTTGCTCTCTGGCAGCACGACCACACGCCAGAACTCGTTTTCCAGTTGGACCGATTTCAGCCCCGCGTGAAGCTGGCGCATCGTACCGATGAATTTCTCGGTCGAAAGTTCTTCATGTTCCATCGTGACTCCAAAGCGCAAACACAACGCCGCATATTGATCCAGCAAACCTGGGCCGAATCCTTCGAGATCGGGAAAGCAAACGCCATTGCGATAAACCAACCGCATGCTGGACGCGCTGACCGCTGCGCGATAGGCGCAGATGGATGCCTTCTCGACACTGGTGCGCACGGTTTCGGACTGCGCCAGCGACAACGCCTCTTGGAAATATGCCATGATGCGTCGCGATGATTCCGGTGTGATGCACAGTGACGACTCCGCAGGAAAGCAGGTTGGATGAACTCCAGCCTTGTCAACGAGGTCGTGATAATACTTCAGATACGCGATGACAGGTCCGGCGGCCTCGGCGTAATGCAGCCGGCAGAATTCCTCCGCCTCCTTCCAACTGTCGCGGCCGGGCTTCCAGAGACAGCGCGCCATCACGTAATTTCGCAGGTCACTGAGTTCGGTGGAGAAGCCGTTGCCCGCCGCCTGCATGAATACGCCCCGGCCGTTGTTCTTTGCAAAATAGGAAACGCTCTTCCCGATGCTGCGCAGGTTCGGGAACGGCAGCACGTAGCCTTTGAAGTTCGTGTTGTAGTGCCAGATGAAAACATTTCGCGTGCTCTTCTTCCAAATTGCCATGTCTGCGCAGAAAGACCGGTTCAACGTGCATGTGGAATCATCAATCGCATGGAAATCACAACACTCGATGCTGCACAACTGAATCATCACGTTGCGTCGCGGCTTGATGGTCTTGGGCGGTTTGCGGGTGTACGAATAGGCGTAGGTGCTGATCAGCACGTCTGGATTGGTTTTCTCGATCCGCTCGGCGACTGCGTTGACCAGGGCCAGTGTCGCGCCAGCGTGGGACTCCTCGCGTTCATCAATCTCAGCGCAGCGCGGACAGGTGCAATAGCGGTCGTTGTCCATCTGGGCGATGTTGATGTTGCGCGCAGTCGGGTTCTTCTTGATCTCCTCAAGCACGGCATCTGCGACGACTCCGACCAACTCGGGATTGCTCGTGCATAACTGCGGGCCGCCTCCGCGATCATCCAACTGCCGTTTGCCGCCAACCAGTGCGTAATACTTCGGGTGTTCTTTGCCGAATTTTGCAGGCGGCACCAGGTAGGCGACGTTGTGACTGACCAGACGAAAGCCCGTTCGCCCGCCGAGCTTTGGATCATCGCTCACTGTGTTGACGCGCAGTCGCGCCGCGAAATCAGGATGGCGGCTGCTCTCGCCGTAGTACGACCAGCGGAAGGCGAAGGTGGGGTTCACTACACGAACGCCGAGAGGAATTTTCCGCGCCGTGGCATCTTTGGGAAAATAGGTGTGATCGAAGGTCAGAAAGCGTACGCCGCAGAGTTCTTCAAAAAATTCATAGACACCGTAAAGCGTGCCGCGGGGACGACCGCCGTCAATGCAAACGGCTTTTGGTCCAATCCGAATGCGCAACGATTCCTCGGCCAAGGCACGGCGATCGGCTGGTTGGCCGGAATGGAGGACTGCGTCGGGTCCGATGAACACCGCACCTGAGTCCGCTGTCGCCGTCTCCACGAGCGGAAGCAAAGTGCCGGTCATTTCCTTGAACAGCCGCTGGAACTCAGCGGCTGCGTAGTGTTCTGATTCGGTACCGGCGGGGTCGCAGACGATTTTCCAGGATGTCATTTCTGCCGGAGTGATCGCACGGCCTGTTGTTTCAATTGGGAATACCGCGATTGCTGCGAGAATGATCAAGGGGAGGATCGAAAGATTGATTCGCATAAAGGTTGAGCTTTTTTTATCCGACTAGAGACAGAAAACCGACGGCTGGCCAGGAGCAGCCCGCCGTCGGTGCTAGGTTTATTGATGTCAGGTCTGGCCCGCACCGTTGACGAGTCTCAGTACTCCCTGTTCGTCACGATGCCGGGTCTTGGTACTGGATACCTTCCGTTCTTGTCGGGCATTACCGGTGCAGGTGAATCCGCTGTGATCTTGTCGAGGCCCGGCGCCATTTCATGCTCGCAGTTGAGCATGTCCTCGTAGGTGATTTCCTGGCCGGTATGCGCGGCCATGCGGCCCATCGAACTTATAGTGCTGACGATCACGCCGCGTTCAACTTCATTGTAAGGTTTGTCGTTCCGGATGGCGTCCATCAAATCGTTCCACTCGTTCTGATACCAGTTCTCTTCACCCTTGGGAACTTCGGAGGTCCAAATGCGATCAGCCGCAGTAGGCGTCTGGCCTTTGAAGATGCTTGAAGGCGCCCCGCAATCGCCGCTCTTGGAAACAATCGCGCTTCCTTTGGTGCCGTGAATGTAGCTAGAGAAGTTGTCATTGCAGCCGTTCATGCAGCGGCCGTCGAAGAAAAACTTGGTGCCGTCTGCGTAGGTGTATTCCACCGAGTAGGTGTCGAAATTCTGATCCACATAGGTAATTCCCTCGGGACTCTGGCGATAATGGCGTCCGCCCAGCGCTTGCGCCTTGACCGGCCATGCGTTCTTCATCCAGCTCAGATGATCAATGATGTGGATGTAGAAGTCGTTGTAGTTTCCGCCGCTGGCCCAGATGAAACTATGGAAGCGCTGAATCTGATACATCAACTCACTGATGTTTGCAGGCTTTGGCAGTGATTGAAAGTATGCGACAGGGCCGTGCATCCGGTAGCCGCGCTCAAGTATGATGTCGCCAATCGCGCCGTCATGAATGCGTTCCGCCAGTTGCTGGAGGGCTCGTGCGTGTCGGGAGTTCAGTCCCACGCCGACCTTGAGATTCTTGGCTTTCGCGGCTTCGGCAAGCTTCAACATGCGGCGGCTGCCCGGGCCATCCACTGTAACCGGCTTTTCCATGAATACATTCAGGCCCTTTTCAATGGCATAGGTGAAATGCACCCAGCGAAACGCCGGCGGGGTTGTTAAAATTACGATGTCGCCTGGCTTCAGGCTGTCCATCGCATGCTTATAGGCCTCGAACCCCAAAAATCTTCGATCCTCGGATACGTCCACCTTGTCTTGAAATCGTCCCTTGAGCGCCGCGTACTTTTCATTGAGCCGGTCTTGAAATACATCGGCCATGGCGACGAGTTTTGTACCGCCACCCTTGACGGAAAGCGCGTTGCCGGCGGCATCAGTGCCGCGTCCCCCGCAGCCAACGAGTGCTACCTGAAGAGTATTGTTTTCAGCCGCGTGAACATGCGGCAGCGCCACACCAGCCAAAGCAGAGGCGGCGGCAAAGGTTGTGGTCTGTTTGATGAAGTCTCGACGTGAGGTGGGGGGTGGTTGCTGTTTCATGGGAATAATTATTTTCCCGATGGGCTGTAGTTGTCAATGATTTCCCAACTGATCTCATTGCAGCGAATCACCGATTGGTTCTTGTGGAGTTGAAACGGAGAATGGGGGTGGTGGTGGGCCTGCCCGGATTTGAACCGGGGACCAAGCGATTATGAGTCGCCTGCTCTAACCGCTGAGCTACAGGCCCGCACTGGCAACATCTTTGCGCTACTGCCTGACGAATTCAAGGATTTCAATTCACCTTGGAGGCGTTTTAAGAACGCTGCCTCGCCACTGAAAGTCGGCTTATGAATTCAAGCTGTTGCAAGCAACGGCAGCTATGCGCAGGTGCTCCTGAAAAACTGTTTGACTTGCAGAGTTCGATTCTGTAAATTCTGTCCAGACAGAAATAATTGAAGTATGGCAAAACTTAGCTCAGTCCAACAGAAGTTCATCCTCCACTGGGGTGAGATGGGCACGCGCTGGGGCATCAATCGCACTGTAGCTCAGATGCACGCGCTGATTTTTATTTCTCCAAAACCGCTCAATGCGGAGGAAATCGCCGATACGCTTGTTGTCGCACGCTCAAACGTCAGCAACAGCCTCAAGGAACTTCAGGGATGGGGAATCGTGAAGCGCGTCCATGTCCTCGGCGATTCGCGCGATCATTTCGAGAGCATGAAGGACGTCTGGGAAATGTTTCGCGTGGTGTTGGACGAACGCAAGAAGCGTGAGATTGATCCGACAGTGGCGTTGCTGCGCGATTGCGTGGCCGAAGCTCACAAGGACAAGGAAACGGACGAATACACGGAGCAA
Source organism: Verrucomicrobiota bacterium (assembly GCA_013140495.1). Classification (GTDB taxonomy): domain Bacteria; phylum Verrucomicrobiota; class Verrucomicrobiia; order Limisphaerales; family JADLHS01; genus JADLHS01. The sequence goes on along the minus strand of JABFSR010000139.1, from coordinate 41,043 downwards.
AAGCTCAAAGAACTCGCTGACTTCTTTGACGTCACCACCGCTTGGTACGGTCAAATCCGCCAATGGCCGACAGGCGCGTTGACCAAGTTCGTGAAAGCGGGGGACAAGATCAGGAAGTTATTGGGCATCGGCGGGTAGTTCCGCCTTTTTATTTGAAAAGCAAGTTCTGTGAATACGGAAATGACAGACAATAATGCCGCCGCCGCTGCCGGTCGGTTACTCTACGACGGTGAGTGTGTGTTCTGTCTGGGGTGGGTGCGGCGAATGGAGCGGGTGCTGGAGCGGAATGGATTTGCGCTGGCCACGCTTCAATCCCGGAAGCGCCGGCGTTTCGTCGGCGAGGAGCCACTGAAAACGGAAACACGCCGGCAAGATGCCAGCGCTCCCAGGGAGATTCACCGCCCCGGATTCACCGAGATGATTCTGGAACTTCCCGATGGCCGTGAACTTGGCGGCGCGGATGCGGCCATGGAAATTGCCCGACACATCTGGTGGCTCTGGCCGCTATGGCTCGCCAGCCAGATTCCCGGCGCAATGCCAGTTTTCCGTGCGGGCTATCGTTTCATCGCACGGAATCGGCACTGCGCAAGCGGCGCGTGTATCCCGAAGCAAACGAGACTTATCGACTGGCTACCTGTGTTTCTCCTGCCAATCGCAACTTTGCCGCTGCGCGACCGCTTGCCCAACTGGGTTTTCATGTGGGTCTTCGTCACAGCGATGTTTGCCGGTTGCAAATGGCTGACTTGGCGGCGTGCTCAGACTGGAAATCATCGGGTAAGTTTCGCGCGCACGTTTGGCTATTTATTTGCATGGCCCGGCATGGATGCGAACTCCTTCCTCACCGGCAAGCATGATCAAAAGCCCAGACTCCGTGAATGGCTCTGGGCGGCAAGCCGCTTTCTCGTTGGCGTCGCACTCGTTTGCCTGGCCGCCAAAACCACGATCACAACCCAACCCGTCGCGAATGCGTGGATTGGCATGTTCGGTGTCACACTGATCCTGCACTTTGGTTTATTCCACCTCGTCGCACTCGCCTGGCAGCGCGCGGGAGTTCCAGCTAACCCACTGATGCAATCGCCGCTGCGTGCAACGTCACTCGCTGCTTTCTGGGGCACACGCTGGAACACTGCCTTCAATAAGCTCGTCAATGACCTCGCCTTCCGCCCCCTCGCACGACGCGTTGGCGTCCCGTGGGCAACAATGGGAGTATTCGCCATTTCGGGCGTCATCCATGAACTCGCCATTTCGTTTCCGGCACGCGGGGGATACGGGTTACCGTTCGGCTACTTCATTCTGCAAGGCGCGGGCGTTTTAATTGAACGCAGTACGTTCGGACGCACCCTTGGTCTGGTGCATGGCTGGCGCGGTTGGTTGTTCATGTTCGCCTTCACTGCGGCGCCCGCGTATTGGCTCTTTCATCCTGCCTTTGTCCACAACGTCATCCTGCCGATGCTGCAATTCCTCGGCGCAACCTGAAATCACCATGAACACCATGCTGCTCCTGAAACTCGCCTCACTCACCTATCTCGGTTTGCTCGCCGCTGGCCTGTTGATGCCGCGCGTGGTTGGCCTGCCCGAACACATCCGGTCGCTGCCGAAATTCATCCGCCAACTGTTCTGGGTTTATTACACGTTCATCGGACTTTGTCTCGTGAGCTTTGGACTCGGAACTTTCTTTCTCGCCGACGAACTCGCTGCGGGTTCGCCGTTGGCGCGGGCCGTTTGTGGATTCCTGACGGTGTTTTGGACTGTGCGGTTCACAGCCGGTACATTCGTATTTGACCTCCATCCGTATCTGACCAGCACGTGGCGGCGCGTGGGATTGTTTGCCGCCAACCTTGTGTTTACTGCCTTGCCCTTTGTGTATGGTTGGGCTGCCTTGAAAGGAGGCCGGCCATGATCGCCTTCCACCACGAACGCGGAAGCTTCTGGCTGCGACTGAAATTGTTCTTCACGTTGGGCAAAACCGATCCGCAAAGCCCAACCGGGAATCCCACCACGCCCAAACCTAAACGTCGTTCGCACCGCACTACCGCTTTCTTTGAAATGCCATGAAATTGGCACTCCCAACCATGCATGGAATGATTGATCGGCGCATGTTGATAAACTTCCGCGTCAAACCGGAAAGGATCGCCCCGATGCTGCCCTCGTTCTTCCGAACAAAACTCGTGAAGGGTTGGGCCATGGCGGGCATCTGCCTGATTCGATTGAAAGACATCCGGCCCAAAGGACTCGCCGCAGCCTTCGGGGTTTCATCAGAAAATGCCGCGCATCGGATCGCAGTGGCATGGGACGAGCATGGCGTCACCCGCGAGGGCGTATTCATTCCGCGCCGCGACACTTCGTCAGCGCTCCAAAGCCTGGTCGGCGGTCGGATATTTCCGGGCATTCATCACCCGGCGGATTTCTTAGTGGAGGAAAGCGGTGATGACTATCGGCTGCAAATGAAGTCCCGCGACGATGCCACCCAGGTGCGGCTTCATGCACGGAGGACGAAACAATTACCATCGAGCTCGCTGTTTGAGTCGCTTGAGGAGGCTTCTGATTTCTTCGCGCGCGGTTCGGCTGGCTATTCGGCAACCGAAAGAACCAATTGCTGCGACGGCTTGGAACTTTTCACTGCGGGTTGGCAAGTTGAACCGCTGGACGTGCTCGCCGTGGAATCGAGCTTCTTCGACGACCACGCCACGTTCCCAACTGGAACGATTGAATTCGACTGTGCGCTGTTGATGCGGAACATCAGCCACGAATGGCGAAGCCTGCCGCAAATGAAAGGTGAAGCATGGAAACAATAATTCTCGCGGGTGGCTCGGGCTTCCTTGGCGGCGAACTAGCCAGGCATTTCACTGCACTTGGCTGGCAGGTGGTCATCCTTACGCGTTTGCCGAAACCGCGCGCGGATAGTGTGCGGGAAGTTGCGTGGGACACGAAGTCCGTCGGCGATTGGGCGCGGGAGGTGGACGGCGTGACTGTGGTGATGAATCTCACCGGGCGCTCGGTGGATTGTCGTTACAACGTGCAGAATCGCCGCGAAATCATGGAGTCGCGCGTGAACTCGACGCGCGTCGTCGGTCAAGCCATTGCTAAATGTAAAACTGCGCCACGCGTCTGGCTCAATTCCAGCACGGCCACCGTTTATCAGCACACCTTCGGTAAACCGCATGATGAATCCAGCCGTGAAATGGATTCAGCCACGGACGCGAAAGATGCATTCTCGGTCGAGGTGGCGCAGGCGTGGGAGCAGACACTCAACGAAGCGAAGACACCGAACACACGCAAAGTAGCGCTGCGCACTTCAATGGTTCTTGGCCTCGGAAGAAACAGCGTGTTTCCCGTTTTGCATCGGTTGACGAAGCTTGGCCTCGGCGGACGCCAAGGCAGCGGGAAACAATTCGTCTCATGGATTCACGTCGAGGATTTCTGTCGCGCCGTCGAATGGATCATCGCGCACGACGAGCTGTCTGGCCCGATCAATCAATGCGCACCAAATCCTCTGCCAAACGCGGAAATGATGAGGGCGTTTCGCGAAGTTTGCCGGATGCCCATCGGTTTGCCCGCAAGCGAATGGATGCTGGAGATCGGAGCGTTTTTCCTGCGAACGGAGACCGAGTTGATCTTCAAAAGCCGCCGTGTCGTGCCGGGAAGGTTATTGGCGAGCGGGTTTGAGTTTCGCTTCCCGACGTTCCGCGAGGCGGTGATGGATTTGGAGCAACGCCTGAAATCGCACGCGTCCTCGTGACGGAGCGCCGGTCTCCGACCCGGCTCGTCACTGGTCTTTGTTTGAAACGCGCCGGATCGGAGATCGGCGCTCCGATCAAATGCACATCGTTGAACCAGAAGCCATCGTTCCAACTGCCGCAACTCCGGGCAATGTAGCCCGCAAACGGATGCTTTCGCGATGGGGCGAGCCTTTGTTTCTTGCCGACTGGATGCGGGTATTGATGATTCACTTTGAAGTGGATGTTGAGCAACTACGGCGAGCCGTGCCTTATCAACTTGATCTCCACGATGGGCGCGCGTTCGTGACACTGGTTGCATTTTCCATGGAGAACATGCGCCCGCGCGTTGGCGGCAGATTCGGGGCGTGGCTGTTCAAGCCCATTGCGACTCATGAGTTCCTCAACGTGCGGACCTACGTGAAGCACAATGGCGAATCGGGGATACACTTTCTGACGGAGTGGCTGTCAAACCGGTTGGCGGTGGCTCTAGGCCCGCGAACCTTTGGTCTGCCTTATAGACATGGCTTCATCAACTATACACACGATTGGGAGGCAGGTCGGGTTTGCGGGCGCGTGACGGATTCGGCAACCCGGATGGAGTTCTCGTATCGGGCCGATCTGGAAATCGGCGCTCCGTTCACGCCGTGCGAACGCGGTTCGTTGGACGAATGGTTGATGGAGCGTTATGTGGCGTTCAACTGCGTGTGCGGACGGAAACGATTTTTCCGCATCTGGCATCCGCCGTGGCCGCAGTGCCGGGCAGATGTTTCGCTTAAAGACATTTCATTGATTGAGCAAGACTGGCCGTGGTTTCGTGACGCGCACCTGGCCGGCGCAAACTTTTCACCCGGAATTCGCAACGTCTGGATGGGACGACCGTTCAACATCTGAAATATGCGCCGGTCTTTTCCATCCTTTGTGGTTGGCGCGCTGCTTATCGCGGAAGTTTGTTGGTCGGATATGACCCAAGCTCAACGAGAAGCCACCAGAGACGTGAAGTAACGATGGAATGCCAGCTTCAAAGAGTCTTCCGCCTCTTTTGGATTGGGAACCTCCTTTCTGCCGGTAGGGAATAAGTTCATGGTGGCATTGGCCTCGTAAAAGACCAGCCGCCCATCTGTACCAACGTCGAAATCCATGCCGAACACATCCAGGGGAACCTGATCGCGCACCGCCCGGAGCGCTTGCATGGCAGTTCGTCCAAGCCCCGCTTCCGGGTCTTTACATATTCGTTTTTCCTCGTCGAGCAAATGCGTGTTTTTCAGATAAAACGCCACGCGTTTTTCCGGTTTTCGTCCACGCACATTCCAGTATGTGTCGTAGTCAACACGGACAATAATGATTTCGTCCTCGACGATCGCCGCCCGTAATTTACGAAAAAACTCATTCCCTCCTCTGCTATCCACGAACTCCGTCACAAAGAACTGCTCTGGAAAGCCGGAGGAAAGCACCTCGACCAAGGCATCCCGGGAGTCCACCTTGGTCATCCCCTTGCCCATCTGCGATGTCAGTGTCCGTGTTATCATTGGATAATCGTATTGACCTTCGATTTCTCGCACCAATGCTTCATCTGTTTTTCCATTTGAGGAAAAACGCATGGTCTTTGGCACCACGACACCGGAGACATCATTGAGCAGCTTCGTAGATGCGTCTCTCGTGGTCGAAATGGCTTTGGCCGGGTGATTGACCACAGGAACGCCGAAGCTTTCAACCAACTCAATGAACCCCGGCAAGTTGCCCTCTGAAAGCGCAAGCTCCCCATTGACGTGGTTGTTGATCACAAAATCTGGCTTCGGAATCCGTGGCCGGAGCGGGCCGCTGGTTTCAACTCCCGCATAAACATAGGTGAAATGAAACTCATCCCTGAAGCGCTCGGCGAGCTGGCCGGGGAAGTTCGAGCAATGAACGTGCAGATTCTCAAATGACCTGAGTGAACCATCATCCTCCGGTTTCTGGTTGATGATGAGCGCATCAGCTTTTTGGGTCGTGCGCCGCTCCGCAATGAATACGGGCGACAAGGCAAACTTCATTTCGAGCGACTTCAGATAGACCTTTTGTGCCTCGTCTGACCGGCCAAGTTCTTTCAGTATCAAACTCCTGGTGTAAAAAATCTCATCTTGGTTGGAATCCAATTTGAGCGCCTGGTCACAGGCCAGCAACGCTTCGTTATATCTTTTGAGCTTGAGCAAGGTCATTGCCTTGGTGAGCCAGACCCTGGTGTAGGAGGGATTGCCATTGAGCGCCCGGTCACAAGCCTGCAAAGCTTCCTCATGGCGTTCTATTGCCGTCAGCGCGATTCCAAGGTTAGACCATGCTTCCGGTGATTTGTCATCCAGGGCAATGGCCTTGAGCGCGAATTGCTCGGCTTCGGCGAATTGCTTCAGTTTGATTTTAATGGCCGACAGGTTGTTGAGAGTGGATACCCTGTCAGGAATAAGTTCCAAGGATCGTGCAAACTGTTTCTCGGCTGCTTGAAAATGATTTGATTCAAGAAGACGCAAGCCTTCCAAGAAAAACTGTTTGGCTGTTTCAAAGTCATTCATGCGCATCGTGGCCGACCAAGCTAAACGGCCGCCGCCGGAAAAGCCCGGCGACTGTAATAGTCGCGTTGAGATTCTCCGAAATCGTCCTGCAGCCCGGCGCGGCGGCATTTAGATACGCATGTTTAGCGAAACAATTGCCTGCTTGCGAACCTTCTCTGGGAAGAAACAAAAGCGTTTGCCAAGTTCGGAATTGAGTGCAAACCGGAAGGGAAGCTGTAGGCCGGCCTGCCAATGGTGTTTTATCAAACCCGTTCGGGAGCTTGGTCCTGCATGAGCCGACCCTATTATTGGTGACGTCCGTGATCCTTGATGGACTCGGAACGACCCCGTTTACGAGACTGTTCATTTGTTATTCGACCATGCGGCCCGACTCCGGTTCCTCAACTTGATCTGGCGCTCTAGCCGCGTGGGATTTTTTGAAGCCACCCATGTCCGGCCTTTTTGCGTTGCCTGCATCGCACACCTCTAAAAAGACCACATCCAAATTCTCCTAATAAATCAATCTTCTCCACGTATCAGTTTCTTACGAGGTGTCACGGTTATTGTATCTTGATGTTGGTAATCTTTGCGCCTGGTGGCAAATCCTTGACCTGCTTGTGAATCTGTCCAAGCACGCTGAAATGGACTGACAAATCCGTCGGCTCGAAATTGGAAGGCTCAATTTGTCCGCCGAGAATCGGCGGCTTCTTGTAGCTGTAGCACTGGCCGGGGGACAGCCGGAGGCCGCTCGCGATGAGGTCGCCAACAAGCTGCGGGATGAACCACTGGTCTGCCTGCTCCTGCTGCTGCCGTAATCGCTGAAACTCGTCCACGCTCTCCGCAATCTGCTGCAACTGCCCTGTGCCGGTGTCGAGCCAGAAAACCTGTCCAGCGGTATCAGCCATGAACATGTCACCGATGGCGCTGACAAGAAGCAAGCGCATCGAGTCGTCGACTAGCCAGCGCCAGTCACTAAGCAGATGATCTGCGCCGGGTTTCTGAAAATCAACAGTCAACTCGTTCCAAGTGATACGCATGTTGGTAGTGGTGCGAATGACACCTAATATTTATGATTGAACGACTGGATTGTCGTTAATCAAGTTCATTGGCGGCGACGTTATATCTTGGTTTCGGGCTTGTCTAGCAAGGGTTTTATGAAATCTCCACTGCTGATTATTGAAACAGTAAATACGACACCCTCCTACGCCGGGCTTCCGCCTTCGCCAAGCTATGGCGCGATGGGCTGGCGCGACAGGTATTGGACAGGTTTCTGTCAAATCTCAAGTTGAAGTTGACTGGCTACGGCTTCACCACCGCCAGCACATACGCGTCAGGCCGTAGATACTTTTGCGCGACAGCTTTCACCTGTTCCAAGGTCACCGACTGAAACTTTGCGTCCTCGCTGTCTGTGTAGTTGAACCCGAGGCCGTAGAGTTCATCGAGTGCGGTGGAGGAGGCGAGACCGCCAAGTTCCTGCCGCGCAATCTTTCTCTGGCCGATGATTTTTGACTTGGCCCGGTCCAGTTCTGCCTGAGACAGGCCTTCGGTGCGAAGCAGGCCGATCTCGTCGAGGAATTCCTTTTCCACTCGCTCCACTTTTTCCGGCTCCGTGCCGGCGTAAAACGAGAAGTAGCCGGGCGCGAGGCCGGGGAAATTCTGTGCCCCGACGTAGTAGGCGAGGCCGAGTTTCTCGCGAACACGCAGAAACAATCGCGAGCCAAGGTCGCTACACGATTCCTGCAACAGCTCCAGAGCATGACGGTCGGCGGCGTGGAGCGTCGTGCCGGGAAAGCCCATCACTAGCACGGCTTGCTTTTTATCCCGCGTCTCGATGACGCGTTTGGGGGCGGTAAGCCCGGAGTCCGGAGTCCGGAGTCCAAAGTCTTCCGCGGCTGACGACCTTTTCCATCGGGCGAAAGCTTTCTTCACGGCAGCCAGGACGTTCTTTGGCTTCACGTCGCCGTAAATGGCGAGGACGCAGTTGTTGGGATTGATGAGTCGCGCGTGCATCGCCTTCAAGTCGGCGGGTTTCGTCCGCTGCACACTTTCCTCCGTCCCGAGCGCGTCAAGGCCGTAACCAACGTCGCCGAACAACGCGCGGCGCATGGCTTTGCTTGCGCTCTTGAGCAGATCGTCCTTGTGAGCGGCGATGCTCGAAAGCTGAATCTCCCGTTCGCGTTCAAGGGCAGGGGATGGGAACGTGGGATTGAGGATTACATCCGACAGCAAATCGAGCCCCGTGCTAAAATCCGAACTCATCACCTCCGCGTTTACGCCGAAACTGTTGTTGCCGCCGTAACTGTCCAAGTGGCCGCCAACAGATTCAATCTCGTTTGCGATGCGTTCGGCGCTTCGTTTCTTCGTGCCCTTGATCAGCAGCTTCGAAAGCAGTTGGGTGATGCCGCTGTTGTCTGCGGTTTCCGCCAGTACACCACCCTGAAATACCGCGCGAAATTCCACGAATGGCAGTCGGTGATCCTCTTTTACCAGAAGTCGCAGGCCGTTGGGCAGGGTGAATTTCTGAATCGCATTCTCGCTGTTTACTTCTGCAATGCTCGTGGATTTTGGAGCTGTGCCATTGGGCAGCAACGCGTAGAGCGTGCGATTCTCCGTGGTGAGATATTGTTTTGCCACGCGTTGCAGATCGGCGGGCGTGATGCGTTTCACGGCGGCGAGGTAGCGCTCCGAAAAATTCAGATCGCCTGCAGAGAGCCAGTTGCTGCCAAGATCAGCGGCCTGGCCTTGCATCGTTTTGCGGGTCGCGAGCGTTGCGGCGATGTATTGCTTCACAGCCTTGGCGAGTTCGGCTTTCGGGATCGCCGTGCGCTTGAGTTTCCCGATTTCAGCCAGCAATGCGGCGCGGGCTTTATCGAACTTGTCCGCGTCCACGACAGCACTCATACCGAAGATGCCGGGGTTGCCGGGATTGTAAGTCCACGCGTCGGCATAATTGACGAGTCCCTGCTTCTCGCGCACCTGTTGATAAAGGCGCGAACTGCGTCCGCTCCCCAGCAGCACCGCGAGCACGTCGAGCAATGGCACGTCAGGATGTCGCAGTTCGGGAATGTGCCATGAGAAGTGCAGATGTCCGAGTTCGATGGCCGCTTCCTCGATGACTTCACGCGCTGCGGCCTGTCGCGGTTCTTGTGGAAGCACCATCGGAGGGAGCGGCTTGGCCTTGGACTTTGCGAAGGCTTCGCGGATTTGAGAAATGACCTCGTTCTTCTTTACGTCGCCGACGACAACAAAGAACACATTGTTTGGCGCATAACGCCCGGTGTAGTAGGCGCGGATGTCGTCGGGTTTGACTTCGTTGAAGATATCGAGATAGCCGATGACGGTGAAGCGATACGGGCTTTTTGTGTAGGCGGTCTCGAAGAGACGACGGCCCGCCCGCCGCCCCGGATCGTCCTGGCACATGTCCATCTCGCGACGGATAACGTCGAGTTCCTTGGCGAGTTCATCCGGCGGCAGGGACGCGTGCTGCATGATGTCGCAGAGAATATCAATGGCCGTACGCGCGCCGGTGTTGGGCACGTCAATGTGATAGACCGTACGATCAAAGCTCGTGTAGGCGTTCATGTAGCCGCCGGCTTCCTGAACTTCCTGGTCAATGCGGCCACCGGGACGCGTGGTCGTACCTTTGAATAACATGTGTTCGAGCACGTGGGACAACCCTGCGCCGAGCCAGCGGTCCTCATGGATGCTGCCGGTCATGGCCCACGCCTGTGCGGAGACAACGGGCGCGCTGTGATCTTCGCGGACGATGATCGTGAGTCCGTTGTCGAGAGTGGTGATCGTGACGCCGGGAGGCGCGGAGGGGATGGGAATGGTTTGTTTCAATTTTCGCCTGTCTTTTCAAAAACCACAGCCTTTATTTGTTCGGAGAGCCGAAAGGTGGTTCTGCTTTCCAACTCACGAAGGGTGTTCCTTAGGGAAGTGATGTGGCCCGTCTTTTTCGCCTGAATCAAAACGCCGAGCAACCCAATGATCGGGATACCTTCGCGTGTGGCGATCAATCGTCCCTCCGTTTCGTCAATCAACAAAACTGTGGCGTGTTTTTCCTTCGCCAGAACAATTGCCTCCGCCTCGCCCGCATCCAATTCCTTGCACAACCTGTCCACTTCCGTGCGATTCCTGACCTGAACGCATTGAAAAAAATCCGGGAGCACGGGATGCAGGACGGAAAGTTCGTCGCGGACTGCCTGCGGAATCAAAACCTCCCCGTAAATCTGCTTGAGCAAATTGGCGCGCTCGATTTGCAGCAGCGTTGTGATTGGCGACGTATCGCTGACGACGATCATGATGGGCGGACTTTGAGCGAAAGTTCATCCGCCATCCTGAGATCATCCAGCGCCTGTTCCATGGAGTAGTGCATCCCGATGCCGTGCCTCGCCATCTCGCGCATGAAAAGAACTTTTGGCAGCCCCGCAATCTTTGCGGCGCGTCCCAGCGCCACCTGTCGTGACGCATACAAGCCGATGGCAACTTCAACCCGCGCCTGTTCCGTGGTCAGATTCAATGAACCTAGCTCGTGGTCTGGAAGTTCTATTGTCATGTTTGAAGAGTAACACCCGACTCATTCTGACTCAATCCGCCGTTTTGTTGTGGGTGGTTCTGCTGGTCGGCAGAAATGGTTTGCGAAAAGCCTCGTTGAAATCGTAGCCGCCATCAAAATCCTCGAGGCTGTCCTTTTCAGTTTTCTTGAGCCAGCCGCTTTCCACCATGTTGAAAACGATCTCGCCAAAGTCGCGGCAATTGTGAATTCCCCACTCCTCAAGAACCATCTGGGTCATGGGGCCGAATTGAGCCAGAGCAAACTCGCGGATGCCAGCGAGCAATTGCTGGCCGGTGACATGTTTCTCTTTTTCGGCAGGCAAACGTGTCAGCCGTACGGATTCCTCCTTGTTGGCAGATTTCTGTGTATGATCAAGCGCCTCGCGGACGAACAGGTAGGCGTCCCGGTGATAGCGCGGGTCGCGCGCGATGATTTCAACCAGGGCTTCTTCAAATAGTGCTTCGTGCATCTTGTCTAGCTAGTGATTTGTCAGAACAACCGGTGACGGCGGATGTGCGGTGCGCCAGGTCTTGACCGCCAGGCCGAGCAGCAACATGCCGATGATGGCGAACACCACCAATTGTTCCTGCCGGGTCATGCCGTTCACGACCAAACTGTAACGGTGCGCCAAGGCTTCTGCAACCTTGGGGAATTGTCACCAAGTTATTTCTCACGACCATTCGGAACACTTGCGTTGACTGTTGTTGACATGGCCTGCGACTCCGCTAACCCTTAACCGGTGATCCGGCTTCAAAGAATTGTGACAGTGGTTCTGGTGGCGTTGTGGCTGCCGGTATCATCACATTCATTGCTTCAGAATGCGGGGCTGATTCATCTGGTTCACGCCGACCACGAGCATGATTCTGACGGCTCGCACGAGCACGATGCGGACAACCACGACGCTGCGGATGGAAAGTGCGCGTTGTCGTCCACGCATGTCAGCGTTCCGGTGTCCAACACGGCAGCGACTCCATTTCTTCTTTATGAATTTGGCCTCGAGTGGACTTCAGAATTCCACGTCGGGCACCTGCCGTCCGGGCTTGCCCCACCCGGCACTGCGCCGCCACAGCTTTCCAATCGTTGGCAGTTTTCTTTCCGCACCGCGCTTCTTGCGCGTGCGCCTTCGCTGATTTCTTGATCCTGCGTTCAGCGGGATTCCCTCTCGTTGTCGGGCGTTGTCCACGCTTGGCTTGTTCCCTGTTCAGTTCCCTGGTTGCAGTGTGTGATTTTATGAAACGATTGAATTTTGATTGGCCGCTTGTCGTGACAGCGGCGCTGGTCGGCGCGATGACGCTGACGGCGAAAAGTCAGGAAACAAATTCAACGCCTGCAACGCCCAGCCTGTCGCTGGACGCGCTCGTGAGCGAGGCGTTGGAAAAGAATCCCGAACTCAAGTTTTACGAGGCGGAACTTGCGGCGGCAAAAGCCGGGCGCAAAACCGCCGGGCTCCTGGGCAACCCGGAAGTCAGCGGGGGCGTGGGCCAGAAGCGCGTGTCGGGCGGCGGCGTCAGTGCCGAAGGCGTCGCGTGGTCGGTGTCCGTCGTCCAGCCGTTCGAGTGGCCGGGGCGACTCGGACTGCGCAAAGCGATTGCGAATCGCGACATCGAACTGGCCGAACTGGGCTACGAACGATTCAAAGTCGCGCTGGCGGGACGCGTGCGGGCGCTGGCTTACGGTTTGTTCGCCGCGCAGGAAAAGTCGGCGGCGGCGGGCGAAGTGGCCGACCGCTTTCAAGCGTTGCGCGAAGTGCTGGTGCAACGTGACTCGGCGGGCCTGACGCCGCAGTTGGAAACGCGCATCATCGAAGCCACGGAACTGACGATGCAGCGCCGGGCGAGTGACGCCACGCTGGCCGCGCAATCCGCGCTGCTGGAATTGAACCAACTGCGCGGCGTCGCACCGAAAGAACCGCTTCGTGTCGCAGCGGTGGAACTCGGTTTCCCGCCCCGCGCGGAAACCGAATCACTTCTCGCTTTGGCGCGCACGAACAATTTCGAGTTGCGCCTGCGCGCGGTGGAACTTGCACAGCAAGGTTTCCGCATTGACCTCGCCAAGAACGAGCGTTTCCCCGCGCTCGCCATTGGGCCAACATATTCCGAGGAGCGGGCGGGCGACCGCGAGCAAATCATCGGGGTTGGCGTTTCGTTGCCGTTGCCGCTTTGGAATCGAAATGGCGGCAACATTGAAGCCGCCAAGGCGAGACAGACGCAGGCGGAAGTTTCCCTCGCGCTCGCGCAACGTGAAGTCGAACGCAAGGTTCTCGAAACCGCGCTGACCTACGAAACGAAACTCCGTGCGATGGCGAAGTGGCGGCCCGACTCCGTGCAACACTTCAAGGAAGCCGCCGAACTGGCGGACCGTCATTACCGTCTTGGCGCGGTGCCGATTTCCACCTACGTCGAATTGCAAAAGCAATATCTCGAGGCCGTCGAGTCGTTGCTCGACACAAAGCAAGCTGCGCTCGAAGCAGCGGCGCAACTGGAACTGCTCACCGGGAAGGTCGCGCCATGATTGACCGCATCCTCGAATTTTCTTTGCGCCAACGCGCGTTTGTTTTGCTCGGCGCGGTCGCGTTACTCGGCGCGGGCCTCTGGTCGGCGTTGCATCTGCCGATTGATGCTGTGCCGGACATTACCGGCGTTCAGGTTCAAGTGAACACCGAAGTCCCGGCGCTCGCTGCGGAAGAATCGGAAAAGCTCGTCACGCAACCCATCGAACGCGAACTGGCCGGGTTGCCTGGTGTCGAGGAAATGCGTTCCATCACCAAGTTCGGTCTCTCGCAAGTGACACTGCAATTCAAGGACGGCACGGATATTTATCGCGCCCGCCAGCTTGTGGCCGAACGGCTGCAAGGTGTGCTCGAACAACTTCCGGCGGGCACGTTGCCCAAACTCGCGCCCATCAGCACCGGACTCGGCGAAATTTTTTACTACAACGTTCAGTATCGCGCCGATGCAACGAATAAACCCGCAACCGAGTTGGAACAACTCATTGAGTTGAGCGAAATACAGGAATACACCATCAAGCCGTTGCTTCGCACCGTGCCGGGCGTGGCGGACATCAACGAGAGCGGCGGCTACGAAAAGCAATACGTCATCCAGCCCAAACCCGACGCGCTGGCCGATGTCGGCATGACCTTCAGCGAACTGGCTGAACTCGTCGCGCAGAACGTGGCGAACGCCGGGGGCGGCATTGTCAACCGGGGCGGACAGCAACTCACCATTCGCGCCGTCAGCCGCGTCGCCAGCGTCGAGGACATTGGCAATCTCCCGCTCAAGTTTGGCGCGGGTGTGAAGCCGTTGCTCGTCAAGGATGTGGCCGAAGTCAAAACCGGAACGAAATTCCGCACGGGCGCGTCCACGCTCAACGGTTACGAAACTGTCATCGGCACGACGATGATGCTCGCTGGCCAGAACAGCCGCGAAGTTGCGGAGCGCGTCAAGAAGCGCATCGCGGAAATCCAGACCAAGTTGCCCGACGGTGTGGAAATCCTGATTCAATACGACCGCTCGCAACTGATTGATCGCACCATTCGCACCGTGAAAAACAATCTGTTCGAGGGTGCCGTGCTCGTGGTCGTGGTGCTGCTGGCGTCGCTTGGCAACTGGCGCGCGGCGCTCATTGTGGCTGCGGCCATTCCGCTTTCATTCTTTTTCGCGCTCACCGGCATGGCGCGCTTTGGTATCTCTGGCAATCTGATGAGCCTGGGCGCGATTGATTTCGGCCTCATCATTGATGGCGCGGTGGTCATCGTGGAAAACATTGTCCGGCAACTTGGCGTGCGGCAGCACCAGCTTGGTCGCGTGCTCACGTCCGACGAACGAATGAGAACTGTCCTTGCAGCCAGCAAACAGGTCGGCTCTCCGATGTTCTTTGGCGTCGTCATCATCACGGTGGTCTATATCCCAATTCTGGCGCTAACAGGCATCGAGGGGAAAATGTTTCATCCGATGGCCCTGACAGTGATGCTCGCGCTGGGTGGCGCGCTACTGCTGGCGCTCACGTTGATGCCGGTGCTGTGTTCGTTTGTGTTGTGCGGAAAGGTTCACGAGGGCGACAATTTCGTCATCGCCTTCATGAAAAAGCTCTACCGCCCCACGCTCGACATCGCATTGCGCTTGCGTTGGCTCGTCGTGGTTGCGTCGGTCTTGCTGTTCGCCGGCTCGCTCTGGTTGTTCACGCGGCTGGGTGCGGAGTTCGTGCCAAAACTGGATGAAGGTTCGATCACGTCCATGCTCTACAAGCCCGTGGGCATGAGCATGGAGGAATCGTTGCGCACGGACATCGAAGTAACAAAACGATTGCTCGCGGAGTTTCCTGAACTCACGCGCATCTTTACCCGCATCGGCACCAGCGACATCGCCACCGACCCGATGCCGCCGAACGAGAGCGACGTTTACATTTTCTACAAGCCCGTCGCCGAATGGCCCAAGACGCCGGGCCGCCCGACGACGAAAGCGGAGTTGAATGAGCAAATCACCGTGATGCTCAAGAAGATCAATCCCGACTATGACATCTTGACCGCTCAACCCATCGAGATGCGTTTCAACGAAATGCTCGAAGGCACGAAGGCGGAATTGTCCGTAAAGATTTTCGGCAACGACTACGACGTGCTGGAAAAGCTGGCGGAGCAAATCAAAGATGTGCTGGAGAAAACACCCGGCGCGGCGCAGGTGGAATTCGAGACCGAAGGCCGCACGCCGCAACTGCAAATCAACGCCAAGCGTGAAGTGCTGCAACGCTACGGATTGCAGGCTGGCGAAGTGAACAAGGCTGTCAACGCCGCGCTCGCCGGTGAGGTCGTCGGCACAATTGTCAGTGGCAGCAAGCGCAACGACATTGTGGTGCGGATGCCGGAAGAACTTCGCGCGGACGACGAGGAGATCAAGAAGCTGCCCGTCCGCGTCGGTGAAACCGGACTCGTGCCGCTCGGCAAGCTGGTCGAGTTCGAGACGCTGAAAACGATTGAGCCGATTCAACACGACGATGGCCTGCGCCGCGCGGCGTTGATGGTGAACTTGAGCACCCGCGACATCGAAGGCTACGTCCGCGAAGCAGAGCGGCGCATCAAGGAGCAAGTCAAGCTGCCGGAGAACTACATCGTTCAGTTCGGCGGACAGTTTGAGAACTTGCAGCAAGCCCGCGCCCGGCTCGCCATCGTTGTGCCGACGGCGCTCGCGTTAATCTTCGTGCTCATCTTCCTTGCGTTCGGCTCGCTGCGACAGGCCGCGCTGGTTTATTCCGGCATCCCGCTCGCCGTGACGGGCGGCGTGGCCGCGTTGTGGCTGCGGGGAATGCCGTTCAGCATCACGGCGGCCGTGGGCTTCATCGCGCTGACCGGCGTGGCCGTGCTGAATGGCATGGTGCTCGTTGCATATTTTAACCAGTTGCGCGAAGTGGGAAAGTCCGTGCGTGATTCAGTTATTGAAGGCTCACTGACGCGGTTGCGTCCGGTTCTTGTGACCGCGTTGGTCGCCAGTCTTGGTTTCGTGCCGATGGCAATTGCCACTGGCGCAGGCGCGGAAGTGCAGCGCCCGCTGGCAACAGTTGTCATCGGTGGAATTCTCAGTTCGACCTTCCTGACGCTGGTGTTGCTGCCGGTGCTTTACGCTTGGGCCGAGAACCGGAAGCAAACCCTCACTGGCTCGGAAGTTGGCGGCGAATCGAAATAGAAATTTATGAAATACATCGCAATCATCGCCACACTATTGCTGGCAGCCTTCACAGCTTCCGCGCACGGCATCTCAGAAGCCGACAAGCAAGGCATTCTGGAAGGCGGCAATCTCGAATACATCAAGCTTGGCGCGATCCACATGCTGACGGGTTACGACCATCTCCTGTTCCTGTTCGGCGTCATCTTCTTTCTAACGAAGTTCACGGACATCGTGAAATTCATAACGGCGTTCACGCTGGGGCATTGCATCACGCTGGTGTTCGCCACGCTTCTGCATATCAAAGCCAACTTCTATCTGATTGACGCGGTGATTGCCCTGACCGTCTGTTACAAGGCCTTCGACAATCTTGACGGATTCAAGCAACACATCGGGATTCAATCGCCGAACCTCCTGGGAGCGGTTTTCCTGTTTGGATTGATTCATGGCTTCGGTCTTTCCACCCGACTGCAACAATTGCCGCTTGGCCACGAGGGACTTGTCTTGCGGATTCTGTCGTTCAATCTGGGAGTGGAGATCGGACAAATCCTGGCGCTGACCGGCATGTGGTTTTTCCTGACGAACTGGCGCAAGACCAGTTCGTTCATGAGACTCAGCCGGGTATCCAACATCCTGCTCCTGGCGGCTGGGCTGCTCCTGCTGCTGCTGCAACTCCACGGCTACCAACACACGCAGTTCCCCGATGATTTTCCGATGAACAAGGAGGAACACTTCCAGATACACCAGGACATGGAAGGCAACCGCGATATTGGCACCGAGGATGGCGCGAAATAGATCGAGGCCGCCGCGCAACACTTTGCTGCCCGGGCAGCATTATTCGAAAACAACAAGCAAACAAATCCGACCCTACTTATGAAAAAGACAAGACTCCTCGCGATGGGCATCTCCGCCTTCATCGCTTTCACCACAACCCAAACTCCGGCTCAGGATGCCAAAGCCAAGCCGGCCGCACCGGAAGGTGGCGGTGGCCACAGTCACTTCACCAAAATCCCAGCCACCGTGGAGGATATTTGGAAGAAGATTCAGGAACAGCAGGGCAAGCTGGCCAGCGTCGTGGCTCAGAAGGATTTGGGCGAAGCGCACGATCACGCCTTCGCCATCCGCGATCTGGTGAAAGCGTTGCCCGCCAAAGTCCCAGCCGAGCAGAAGGCCAAGGCGGAAGCCGGCGCGAAGGACATCACCAAGCTGGCCGCTGACATTGATAAATCGGCCGCCGCGAAAGCGCAAAAAGCCACCGAAGCGAACGTGAAGAAAATGGACGAAGCCATCGCGGCGCTCAAAACCAACCTCCCGCCGGGCGAAGGGAAAAAATAGGCGAAATGATCACCGGACAGTTGAAGCGGATCCCGGCCCTGGACCAGTTGCGCGGCTATGCCGTCTTCGGCATGTTGCTGGTCAACGCCAAGGGCTTGTTTCACCTCGAGTCGGCTCAGTTGAGCCACCACCGCGAGTTGTTCACGTATGCCGACACGATTGCGCCGCTGTTCGTGTTCGTCGTTGGCATGGGCCTGCGCCTTTCCTGGCTGCGGCGCAGTGTTCAGGACGGCGCCGGGGTGGCGCGCCGCGCCTTGGCCAAACGCTTCGCGTTGCTCGTGCTGATTGCGTTCGTCATTTATGCCGGCTACCTCTGGGACGCGCTGATGGACATCGGCCTGGCGGGATTGCTGGCTCTGCCGTTGATCAACAAGAGCGTGCGAGTTCGAATCGCCGCAGCTTTTGGCATGGTCGCCCTGTATCAGGCGCTGTGCCTGTTCACGGTCTATGGAGCATGGGTGACGCGGGCCATCAAGTTCGGGGAGGACAACACGCCCCTGCTCGTGCGCCTCGTGCCGCTGAAAGACGTGCTGTTCGGCGCCGCGCTCAACGGCGGTCCGCTTGGCCCGTTAAGCTGGTGCATGATGCTGCTGTTTGGCACAGTCGCTTACGATCTGCTGGCAGCGGGGAATCAGCGCAAGTTCCTGGCCGGCTGCCTTGGCTGGGGGGCGGTCTTGTGCGCCGCCGGTTATCTGCTCCGCATCGAGTGGCCCGGCATCAAGGCGGCCTGGCCCTTCTCGGCCTATTACATGACCGCGCCGTTTCCCCTGTGGGCGACCGGCCTGTGCTTTTTCCATCTGGTCGGTTTCTATTTGCTGTGCGACAAACTGCAACTGCGCATCCCAACCCTGACAGCGGTCGGCATGAACCCGTTGTTCCTCTACATATTGCAGTTTCTCGTGCTGGAGGTGGCCGAGAGCTTCCGACCGGAGAAATTGAGCCTCGCTGCGGGGATTGCCGGATTCGCGATGTTTTACGGCCTGTTCGCCGGTCTTGCCTATTACCTGTATCGCCGCAAAATCTTCATCAATATCTGATCGAAGCAATGACAACGAAAGGGAAACATCCTATGCCCGATTGGTTCTACTACGCCGTCGGTGCCGCCGTGCTCTACGGCGCACATCAAATCTTCACCAAACTCGCCGCCGACCGGATCAGTGACGGCCTGGGTGGATTCGTCGTTGAAGCCAGCGCCGCGTTGACCATCCTGCTGTATCTGGCTTGGCTTCGGTTCGGCGGAACGTGGAATCAAACGGCTTCTGCACCTGGAGTGTATTGGTCTGTGCTCACCGGCGTTTGTGTAGGCGTGGGCACGATTTTCTTTTTCGTGCTGTTCCAGAAAGGCGGACCGCTCTCTGCCGTGCCGATGATTCTCGCCGGTGGTGCGGCGTTGATGGCCGTGGCGGGCATTGCCTTCTTCAAAGAACCGGTTTCTGTCGCGCGACTTGTGGGAATCATGCTGGCACTTGTGGGCCTATTCCTTCTACGCTCACCTGTCGGAAAATGATATTTCAACGAGCTGCGGATTTTCTCGCCCTCCAGCGTAACACGTCATTGCTGCTGGTGGCGTTGGTGCTGGCGGGCACGGGCGAGAAGTTGTGGCTTGGTTTTGCTCCCAAGTATCTTGAAACGCTCGGCGCGGGCGTGTTTATCATCGGCCTGTTCGATGCGCTGCAAACTTTCCTTGGCGCGGTGTATGCCTATCCGGGCGGCTGGATGACGGATCACTGGGGGCAGCGGCGCGCGTTGCTGCTGTTCAATTTCATTTCGCTTGCCGGCTACGTTCTCGTCCTGCTCTGGCAACACTGGATTGCATTGATGTTCGGCGCGTTTCTTTTTCTGGCGTGGAGCGCGCTGTCGCTGCCAACGACTTTCAGCGTGGTGGCGACTTCCTTGCAGCGGCATCAGCACACGATGGGCATCGGCGTACAGAGCATGGTGCGCCGCGTGCCGATGATGCTCGGGCCGCTCGTGGGCGGATGGCTTGTGACAAGATTCGGATGGGCGCAAGGAGTCAGATATGCGCTCTTACTTTGCATCGCGTTGAGTGCGGTCACGATGTTGTTTCAGTGGTTCATGCTCGAACCGGGAGATTCGAGGATGAGGACGACGACGAGTTTTCGAGCGGTCGTCAATTCGTTCACGCCTGCGCTGCGGGAATTGCTGGTGAGCGACATCCTCATCCGCTTCTGCGAACGGATTCCGTACGCGTTCGTGATTTTGTGGGCAATTGACCACGGTGGTTTGAGCGCACAGCAGTTCAGCTATCTGGTCACATTCGAGATGGTCACGGCGATGATCTGTTACGTTCCGGTGGCGCATCTCGCGGACAAGCATGGTCGTCGTCCGTTTGTGCTGGCGACGTTTGTTTTCTTTACGTTGTTTCCGCTCACCCTGATCTGGGCGACAAACTTCTGGCTGCTGGCGTTGGCGTTTGTGGTGCGTGGATTGAAGGAGTTCGGTGAACCGGCGCGCAAGGCGCTCATCATCGGCGAGGCGACGCCGGAACTGCGGGCGCGAACTTACGGTGCTTATTATCTCATCCGGGATTGCGTGGTGACGAGCGGATCATTCCTCGGCGCGTGGTTGTGGAGTATCAGCCCACAGGCAAATTTCCTGGGCGCGGCGGTCTGCGGCGCGCTGGGGACGATCTGGTTTTGGAGGAGATATTGTTTCAGCCATAGGAGTCCAGCTAACAAATGACGTAAGATTTCTTCGGCGTTTCATGTCGAGAAGACCGGTTCACATGCTTTCCCCCCTTGCTAAGAAAGTTTTTTCTTCGCAGAATCTACGTGCTGGTTGAAACAGAAATCACTGACATGAGCAACGTGGCAAATCTCGAAGTGGACGGGAAAAAATATTCACTGCCGGTCGTCTCCGGCACTGAGAATGAAAAGGCCGTGGACATTTCGGCGCTGCGCGCGAGTTCAGGATACATCACGCTTGATGAAGGCTATGGCAACACTGGAGCGTGTCTGAGCAAGATCACTTTCATTGATGGGGAAACAGGAATTCTTCGTTATCGGGGCATTCCCATCGAGGAACTGGCCGAGAAATCCACATTCATCGAGACAGCGTATCTCATCATTTACGGCAAGCTTCCAACACATGAGGAACTCCGGCGGTTTTCCGATCTGCTCACGGCAAATCAGAATCTGCACGAGGACATGAAGTATCACTTCGAGGGTTTTCCGTCCTCCTCGCATCCGATGGCGATACTCTCGGCGATGATCAACGCAGCGAGTTGTTTCTATCCCGAATTGATGCAGGGCGACCGGAGTAATTTTGACCTCCATGTGGCCCGGTTGATTTCGCAGGTGCGAACAATTGCGGCGTTTTCATACCGCAAGACTGTGGGCCGACCGATCATTTATCCGAAGAATGCCTACAAGTACACTGCGAATTTCCTGCACATGCTGTTCTCCGATCCGTACGACGATTACGAGATCAAACCCGAAGTGGTGCGGGCGTTGGATTTGATTTTCCTGTTGCACGCGGATCATGAGCAAAATTGCTCCACCTCCACCGTACGCATGGTGGCGTCCAGTCAGGCAAACCTTTACGCCAGTTGTGCGTCCGGCGTGTGCGCGTTGTGGGGGCCGCTGCACGGGGGCGCGAATCAGGCCGTCGTGGAGATGCTCAAGGATATTCATCAATCCGGCGATGACGGCTCGAAGTTCATCACGGACGCAAAAGACAAAACCAGTGGACGCAAGCTCATGGGCTTCGGCCATCGCGTGTATAAAAATTACGACCCGCGCGCCAAGATCATCAAGAAGGCGTGCGACGAAGTTCTTGTTTCGCTCAAGATTGACGATCCGTTGCTGGAGATCGCCAAGAAGCTTGAGGACGCCGCGTTGAAGGATTCGTATTTCGTCGAGCGCAAGCTGTATCCCAATGTGGATTTTTACAGCGGCATCATCATGCGCGCGCTGGGCGTCCCGGTGGAAATGTTCACGGTGATTTTTGCCATTGGACGCATGCCAGGCTGGATTGCGAACTACAAAGAAATAGCGGAGGAAACCAAGAGCCGGATATGTCGTCCGCGTCAAATTTACACCGGTCCTGCCTTGAATCATTACGTTCCCATTGGCAGGCGTGAGTAGCCGGCGGATGGTATTTGAATTGAACAAGCCTATAACTGGCGCTTTGGCCGGGCGGTGGCATAGCTGCTTCCTGTTGGAGACGTTGTGGAACTCCGACAAACCCAGTTTTGGCATGGCGTCCGCTTATCGGTGGAGGATTGCCGCTGCAAGGGAATGCCGAGGCGACCTTTTTGCCCGCTGAATGAAAAGAATCCTGGTCATAGATGACGAAGTATGGTTGCGCGAGATGGTTCACATGGCTCTGAGCCAGCGTGGCTATAAAGTGATCGAGGCGGCGAACGGGGCCGTGGGAGTCGAAGCCGCAGCGCGAGATATTCCCGATTTGATTTTGTGCGACGTCAACATGGACAAGATGGACGGCTACGCCACGTTGTCCGCACTGCAAAGCAAACCCAACACGCGTCACATCCCTTTCATCCTGATGACCGGTCTGGCAGGACCCGATGGCATGAGGCAGGGCATGGAACTTGGCGCGGATGATTATCTTCCAAAGCCGTTCACTCTGGAACGCCTCTATGCCGCGGTGGACACCCGGATCAAGAAGGCTGAAGAAGTTCAAAACACGATCCGGGGCAAACTCGATGCCCTGCGCGACAGCATCAGCCTTGCGCTGCCGCATGAATTCAAGACGCCGTTGAATGGCATCCTCGCGTTCGGACAAATTCTCGCTGCGGACCCGGGTTCGCTGCAGCCCGAGGAAATCGCGGAGATGGGGCAGACGATTTACGAGTCCGGGCGGCGGTTGGAGCGGCTTGTGGAGAATTTTGTCATCAATTCACAGCTTGAAATCATGGCTGCGGACAACTCCTACGCCGTGACGCTGCAAGCCAAACAAACCGAGGCCCGCGCCGCCGCTGCTGTCATTGAACGGGCAACGCGGATTGAGGCCAGCGACGCACGACGCGCCGGCG
This sequence comes from Verrucomicrobiota bacterium, assembly GCA_013140495.1. Classification (GTDB taxonomy): domain Bacteria; phylum Verrucomicrobiota; class Verrucomicrobiia; order Limisphaerales; family JADLHS01; genus JADLHS01. The sequence continues at coordinate 18,241 of JABFSR010000139.1, read as the reverse complement.
ACCTCGTTCTGAATCTTGCATCGTGTGCAGTCCCGATGTACGAGGACTACCTAAAAAAAATTGTGGCCGAGATCACACAGAACGCGTTCAAGTTTTCCAAGAGTGGAACTGCGGTGACGGTTGATCTCCAGGAAGACTCCGATATGGTGACGCTCACGGTGGGAGATGCCGGGGCAGGTTTTTCCACCGAGAAAATGCGCGAAATCGGCGCCTATATGCAGTTCGATCGGAAGCGCAACGAGCAACAGGGCATGGGTCTCGGCCTGAGTATCGTGAAGCGCTTGACGGAATTGCATGGCGGCAAGCTGGAGATTCAAAGTGAGCCGGGGCGGGGCAGTCGCGTCAGCATTCGTCTCCCGAAAAAGCGGGCAGCCTGAAACCGCTCAAAACGGCAGTCGCGCGTAAAGATCCACCAGCCCGGGAATTTTGTAGTTTTTTGAGAGCGGCAGGCCGTCCACGGCGACGTGTGAGAGAAACAAAACAAGCACCAACGCCACCACGGGCGCGAAATCCACCTTCCCAACGCGCATCGGTATTTTCGCCATCGGACGCAACAACAGGCGCGCCACCCCGTTCACGTAATGCCAGAAACCGTGGTTGCCGAAATAGACATAACTGTTGACGAGGTGGAGCAGCAGCACTGCGGCGATCAGATATTTCCAGACGAAATAACTCGCGATGCCGATAACCAGCGCTTGTTCGAGACGATGCATTGCAGTGAACCGCGTCGGTAGAAACCCCCAGTGCGTCAGCGGCCAGCTTATCAGCCACCAGAGCAACGTTGAGCCCACGAGCGGCAGAATCAATTTCAGAAACACGGGCCAGTTGTTCACCGCACCCAGATGTTGCCGTGCGAAATGTTGGAACGGTGCGGCCTCCGGCACGCCTGGGTTGACCAACGAGAGCAGCAACATCCACAGGTGAAAAATCCAAAGCACCACCCCGAAGCTCAATAACGAATAAAGGAACATCTGGGACAGGTCTTCCACCCGGAAGACCACTGACACCACGCCTGCATTGAGGATACCGGTCCAGAACACAGCACTGGCGATGAAACGGCAGAGAAATACGCGCGCAACCAGCAAAGTGCCAAGTCCGGCGAGGTAGTGCCAGCGCCGAGCCAAAGGCGGATCTGCGCGACGCAAAGTGCCGACCAGTGTCGCCGGCGGCGCCAGCCTCTGCGTGTTCTGAGGATACGTCCGCCAGTTGATCCAGAGCGCCAGAGCTGCCAGGTCGAGGATGAAATGGATGAGGTTGATCAGGAACATTTGAAATGGTTGTCAGGTGCGGAGTGTCAGGTGTCAGGTGGAAAAATAATTGTCGAACACACGAAGCATTTGAAACCTGACGCCTGACACCTCGCACCTGACACCTTCCGCTCACATCATCTTCAACAGCGTATCCGCCATGTCGCTCGGCGTCACGGCCACACCGATGCCGGCGGCTTTGAACGCGGCGATCTTCGCTTCCGCCGTCCCTTTGCCACCGCTGACAATCGCGCCTGCGTGGCCCATGCGGCGTCCGGGCGGGGCCGTCGTCCCGGCGATGAAGCCGGCGACCGGCTTCTTGCAATTCTTGGCGATCCATTCGGCGGCTTCTTCTTCGGCACTGCCGCCGATTTCGCCGATCATGATGATGCCGGTGGTTTCCGGGTCGTCGTTGAAAAGCTTGATGACGTCGAGGTGCGACGTACCGTTCACCGGATCGCCACCGATGCCGACGCAGGTGGACTGGCCTACACCGCGCGATGTGAGTTGCCACACCGCTTCGTAAGTCAACGTGCCGCTGCGCGAGACGACGCCGATATTGCCTTTTTTGTGAATGTAACCGGGCGCAATGCCGATGCGGCAACCGCCGTGGGAATCCTTGCCTTCACCGGGCGTGACGATGCCGGGGCAATTCGGGCCGATGAGCCGCGTGCGTTTGCCTTCCATGGCGCGCTTTACTTTCACCATGTCGTTGACGGGAATTCCTTCGGTGATGGCGACAACGAGATCGAGCCCGGCGTCCGCGCCCTCAAGAATGGCGTCGGCGCAAAACGCAGGCGGCACAAACACCGCGCTGGCGGTCGCGCCGGTCTGCTTCACGGCTTCGGCCACGGTGTCGAAGATGGGCACCTTCTTGCCGCCGTGCTCGAAGAACTGGCCGCCTTTGCCGGGCGTGACGCCAGCGACGACGGCGGTGCCGTAATCAATGGAGAGTTGGGCATGTCGCGCGCCGAAGCTGCCGGTGATGCCTTGAACGAGAACTTTGGTGTTGGGTTTAACGAGTATTGCCATGATGTAATTGAATAAAATTCCAGCCGCGCTTGAAGGTTTCGAGGAACTCTTCGCGCTTAAAATGTTCAGCTAATTGTCGTTCGTGTTTCTGCAAACGCTCTTCAGGAGTAAGCTTCAAATTGTCTTCCAACGCCGCCATATCAAATCCCGCCTCATACGCTGATCGCCATGCCGGTCCGGCATCGGGCGGACAAACATATTCGCGGCTTGGCTTGATTGGGAATTCGTAGGACATGATTTACTTCGCGTGACGTTTGTGGATGCAGATCAAATTCCCCTCGGTGTCGTAAATGAAAGCCATCTTGCAGACGGGCGTGGGGAACGGTTCCATCTTGAACTTCACACCCTTTGCCTTCAACTCGGCGATGGCTGCGTCAAAATCTTCCATCTCCAGACCGACGGAGCAGCCGGTTGCGGTCGGTTTCCAATCCGGCGCGCCCGCACCAAGGGACAGTGTGCCGTTGGCGATGTCGTATTCCGTCCATTGCATGCCGCCGGGTTCGCCGACGATCATGGTGGGTTTCAAGCCCAGCACGCCTTCGTAAAACTTTCGCGCCCGGGCCATGTCGGTTACAGGATAGCAACTGTATGCGATTTCGGTGATTTTCATATCAGGAAAAAAGTTGTCTTGCCAGCGCGCCGGGCGACTGCTTGAGCAGCTTGATGGCAGAGGTGCGGAGGCGGCGGCCCACGCTTTGCCGTTCACGAAACTGTTCCGCCAATTCGCGAGCGACGGCATCACGGAGTGCTTCGCACTCCCGTCTCGACTGTTCGTGATGTTGTGACAGTTCGATCATCTGTTTCTGCAATTCGATCAGGTGACGATAAGACTCCAAGCCGTTTCCCTGCGGCTTTTCTTTTCCCGACTTTTCGTCGTCCCGAAGCATCGCGCCCTTGTTCCCTCGCTCCATCGGTTACTTGCCCACAGCTTTGACAACCTTCTGTGCGGCGTCCGCCATCGTATCGCCCGTGATGAGCGTCAGACCGGATTCCGCCAGCGTCTTTTTGCCCGCGATGACGTTGTTGCCTTCGAGGCGGACGACGAGCGGAAGGTTAAGATGCGTTTCCTTTACCGCCGCGACGATGCCCGTGGCGATGACGTTGCAATCCATGATGCCGCCGAAAATGTTGACGAGAATGCCTTTCACGTTCGGGTCCTGCAAAATGATCTTGAACGCCGCCGTCACCTGCTCCTTGCTCGCTCCGCCGCCCACGTCCAAGAAGTTCGCGGGCATCGCGCCGAAATGCTGGATGATGTCCATCGTCGCCATCGCGAGACCCGCGCCGTTCACGAGACAGGCGATGCTGCCATCGAGTTTGATGTAGTTCAGATTGAACTTGCTCGCCTCGATTTCCAACGGCGCTTCCTCGGCGAGGTCGCGCATTTCCTGAATGTTCTTGTGACGATAAAGCGCGTTGTCATCAAGACCGATCTTGGCGTCCACGGCGGAAAGGGTTTCCTTACCGTCGGCGCCGACGATGATGCACAGCGGATTGATCTCCACCATTGAGGCGTCACATTCCCACCAGGTCTTGTAAACGCCCATGAGCAACTTAACGCCGCTGTTGAACGCATCGCCCTTCAGCCCGAGCGCGGAAGCAATCTTGCGAGCCTGATACGGCATGATGCCGACGGCGGGATCAATCTGTTCCTTGATGATCTTCTCGGGATGTTTCTCGGCGACTTCTTCGATGTCCATGCCGCCTTCGGTGCTGGCCATGATGAGTGGTCGCGACGTGGCGCGATCCAGCAGCACGGCGAGATAAAACTCCTTCTTGATGTCCTGCCCCGCAGTCACGAGCAACTTGCCCACGACGCGACCTTCCGGGCCGGTCTGCTTGGTTACGAGCGTCTGGCCGAGCATGGCCTTGGCCTTCTCGAAAACGTCCTCCGCGTTCTTGCACAGTTTCACGCCGCCTTGGAAACCGCTCTTGAAAGTTCCCTTGCCGCGACCGCCCGCGTGAATCTGGGATTTCACCACCACGAGTTTGTTGCCTTCGGCAAAAAGTTTTTCCGCAACGGCGCGGGCTTGATCGGGAGTGGAGCAGACATCGCCGGGGGGAACCGCGACGCCGTATTGAGCGAGAAGTTGTTTGGCCTGGTATTCGTGAATGTTCATGTCAGAAAAATCTTGCTGAATTGAACGGATGTTCTTACAAGAAATCAATCCTTAACCCTATCTACTATGAAACCACATCGCGGCACGTTGATACTCGTACTCGGAATCCTTGGTTTGGTCATCTGTGGCCCACGCGGCATTGCCGCATGGATCATGGGCAATGCTGACCTCAAAGAAATGGATTCTGGCGCCATGGATCCGAGCGGGCGCAGCACCACCAACGCCGGGAAAATCTGCGGCATGATTGCCACGATTCTCATGATTCTCAGCGTGCTTGCGATGATTGCGATCTTCGCGATTTTCGGGCTTGGAGCTATTGGTGCTGCAACCCACCGGTAAAATACTTGCGCGCCCTGGGTCAATTGTCTTGAACCGCCGTTTGCGGCAGGGCAGAACTCGCGCAAGCAATGAAACACGGTTCGTTCTGGTTTGATGGCTCTCAATCTTGCCTGTCGCCTCAGATCAAGTAACGGGCTTGTCGGAGCAGCTTGTTTTCGACGAGCCGAGTGCCGTTGAGATCACGCACGTAATTGTGCCAGCGTTTGGTGGTTGTCAGTTCCGATGCCAGCGATGACGTGTGAGTGCGGCAATCGTTCCCGCAGCAAACAACACGAAGCTTCCCGCAATTGCCAGCACGCCTGCTGGTGTCGTGGATAATTTCCCAAAGGCCAGATTCACCGGGCTGGCGAGCATGACCAGCAACGCAGCAAGCGGTATCGCAATGGTCGCCCGGCTTTGTTTGATAAACCAGTGCACGCCCCAGAAGACGAGGACGCTTGCGCCCATGAAAAGTGGGTGCAGAAATTCCGCGCCGTCACGCACCCAGAAGATGGTTTGTGCAAACCAGGCCAAGGCGACAGTCCATCGGACCAAGGCGACGCCCTCATGTTCGTTGTCCTGCCATCGCAAGCTGTGGATGAGGAAGAACACCATTCCGCTTTGAGCCGCCCAATCAAACGTGTCCGCTTCAGGTTTCAGCATTGCGCCGCCCACTGCTGCCGCAAACGCACCCAGTAAACCGAGCTTTGGATTGCGTGACATGGCGGTGGCGATCAGCACATAGACCATGGCTGACATGCCGATCAGTCTCGCGCGATCGAATCCAGCAAAGTATGGCATCAACCACTCCACTGGAATTCCAGCAATCAGCGCAGCGAACGAAACCATTGCGAGCTGCAACGCGAGTTTGTTTTCTCGTTCGTCGAACGCGATACGTGCGAATGCCACGACGTTCAGCAATGTCAACACCACGAAAACGTAGCTCCCGCCGGCATCAGCGGAGATGAACGCCATCGGGAGCGGAAAGAGCAGGGCGACGTTACGCCATATTTTGCATTGCATCGCCACGGGCACGAAATCTGTCAGTTTGAAATAGCCAATCCACGCGAGCACCCAAAGTGAAGGCGCGAGCATGTGAGGTTTCAGGTCGAAATCATAAACGTAGCCAAGGCAATAAAGATGCGCGCCCGTGCCGAGCAGCCAGAAAGCCAGCAGTGCCTGTGGAAACCATCGGCGTTGGCGAAGCGGATGATTGTCATTGAGCGGTTTGGGCAGGAGCATCGCAAGCGCGCACAGCAAGGGCAGGCCAATCAGCCACACGTAGAGGTTCGTATGGTAGGCCGGGCCTTCTTCGAGTTTGGTTCCATATTTGGTTTCGTGCAGGTGACGGTAGATGATCGGGAGCGCGCAGTTCGCAGCCAGCACAAGTGCTCCGATGCTGAAGAGGCCCGGAGCGGGCCAGAGTTCTCTGACGCGTCTGCGCAATGCCTCGGTTCGAATCATGGCAACCGCCACGGCGAAAAGACAAAGTTTCAGGACGACACTTTGTTCAATGAGCGCGGCGTGGCTGATGAGGATGAACGGCACGAGGATGAAAAGGTTTTCCAACACCACCAACAAGGTGGCGTCGTACCAAATCCGGCGATGCGCCAGCAAGGCGGCAGTGATGACGAGCGCCAGTTCGTATGTTTGAATCGAAGTGAAGTTGAAAACGAGCTGGCCGGTTTCCGTCGGCAGGAATACAGCGTCCATTGAGATGCGATACATGCCGTAGAGCAGCAAGGCGGCGCTGGCGAGGAAGAACGGGTTGCAGACGAGAAGTTTTCTGAGCCAGTCTGCAATTGGATTCGTGCGCGGCGGATTTACCGGTGGCGCGACCATGGGATCGAAGGGCAGGGGATCACTCGATTCATCGGCGGGACGGGTTTCATCATTCATATAGCCTCCGCTATTGGGTTTGGTTTTTTGCGTCTGACTGACTTAAGCATCGGACAGGCCATCGGAAGTTTTTCGTGGATTCCGGGGATTATTGAGGGTCCGCGTTTTGCAGATCGCCCGGGATGCGTGATTCTCACGCCTTTTGCGTGAAAATCATCACGACCAGAAATATAGCTCACGAATCAATGAACGCTGTCGCCTCTTTGACTTCATTAAACAATTTCCCTAGCCTGTAAGCATGAGAGTGATTCGCCATACCGATGCTGACTTCGCCGCGAAACTTCGTGAAGTCGCCGCACCGTCCAGTTTGTTCGATCCTGTTGTTGAGAAACGAACGCAGGCAATTTTGGATGAGGTGCGTGCGCGTGGTGATGATGCGGTGCTTGAACTGACAGAACGGTTCGACGGCGCAAAACTGATCGCGGATCAACTTGCTGTGACCAGGGAGGAGCTTCTTGCCGCATCGCTTAAGGCTGATGAATCCTTGCGGGCCGCTGTGACGGAAGCGGGAAACAACATCGCTGCGTTTGCCAGGAAATCATTGCGGAAGGATTGGCGGATGAAGAATTCACACGGCGCGAACGTTGGCGAGAAGTTTGATCCGTTCCAGCGTGTTGGAATCTACATTCCCGGCGGAACTGCGCCGCTGGTTTCGACTGCGCTGATGACCATCACTTTGGCCAAGGTGGCAGGTTGCAGGGAGATCGTGGTCTGCACGCCTTGCGGTCGTGATGGCGGAATCAATCCGGCGTTGTTGTTCGCGGCACGGGCGGCTGGTGCGACGGAGATTTACCGCGTAGGTGGAGCACAGGCGATTGCTGCATTGGCGTATGGCACAAAAACTATTCGCCGGGTGCAGAAGGTGTTCGGTCCTGGCAATGCCTACGTCGTAACCGCAAAACGATTTCTTGTGGGTCACGTGGCGATTGATCTGTTGCCCGGCCCGAGCGAGGTGCTCGTGCTTGCCGACGACACCGCAAATCCCAGGTTCGCTGCGGCCGACCTGCTAGCACAGGCCGAACACGGTTCAGGCCACGAACGCGTGTGGCTCGTCACGACTTCATCTAAGTTGCTCAAGGCCGTCGAAAAGGAAGTTGCGAAGCAGATTCCCAAGCTGGCGAGGCGTGAATTCATCAAGCGTGCTTTGGATAACAACAGTTGGCTGATTCAGGTGAAGTCGCTTGAAGACGCCGTCGCGCTTGTGAACCGGCTCGCGCCGGAACATTGCGAAGTGATGACTCGCGACGCAAGTGGGGTTGGACGCGGTATTGTGACCGCGGGTGCAATCTTTCTGGGTAATTATTCTCCCACGGTGCTGGGTGACTATGTGGCCGGGCCGAGTCACACCTTGCCGACCGGTGGTGCAGGCGCGTCTTTCCCGGGACTGACCGTTGATCAATTCCAACGCCGCACGAGTGTGGTGGAATATAATCGTGCCTCGCTCAAGAAAGCGTTGGGTGCGGTGGAAAAGTTCGCAGAGATGGAAGGCTTGGGGGCGCACGGGAAGTCGGCGGAAGTTCGCCTCAAGTAGAAGGTATGTTACTTGGGAGACTCTCCGGCTGTTTTGGGGAGTTCAAACAGTTTGAAATTGTTGCTCCCGTTCACATCAACGCTCCAGAGTTGGCGTGACTTCATATAGATCACCCGGTTCTTGTAAAAACGGGGCAAGGTATATTGGTTCGAGTGATCGGATTCAATGAGCGTGCGGACTTCGTCCGTGCGCAGATCACGAATATGAACAGAGCCATCACCACCGTCGCCAGATTTGCCAGACTCGCCAGAATAAACGTATAGCACGCCTTCGGAGTTAAGACGGCCAAGCCACTCGAATTGAAAATCGCGGCGAAAGATTTCGAGTTTTGGCAGCGATGCGCTTGTATCCACTTTGAGCAAGCATGCCAGACAGTTTAGTTCATTTGTCCGTGATGAGAGGTAAAGCGTAGAACCTTCGCGAGTCCATCTGTGGACTACGTTCAAATGCTCTAACGATTCCGGGAGGTTGGATTCTTTTAAGAACTGGTTGAGTTGAGCAGCGGAAAATAATTGGTTGGATTGGCGCGTCAACACATCATAGAGGAAAAAGTTCTGTTTGTGATCTTTCATGAGCAGATGCTGTTCGTCCCACCATGTTTGAACAGAAGCGTTGTATCGTATCAGAGTCATCTGTTCGAGTTCGAGGTCGCAGAGGTAGAACTCCCGACCTTCGCCGATCGTGCTCGGGATGTTATAGCCAAAGCGGAAGCCGGGTGACGGATGCCACATGCTTCCCATGCCAGCAAGCTGTGAGAATTGTCCGATTGGCTTGGCGTGGTTGTTTCGCAGATCGAGAATCCAGTGTGTCTCGTCAGTATTGAGGCGCGACGAGATTTTCCAACCGAAGGCTTGATCGAGCCATTTTGCCAATCGGTACTTCATGGTCGGAAGAAGAGAGTCATGACCGGAGCAAAGCAGCTTTGTTTGATCATTGTTGTAGAAGATAGCGCCGGCATTGAGCAATTCACCCACCACTGTGGTGCTGTCCATGTCCACCAAGTAAGTGTGGGAATTGGTTCGGTTTGTAGTTGACCATATCCAAGCCCGACCTTCTTGAAACGGCATGTCTTCTGCCCATGAGTACATGGCCATTCGAGCCAGATTCGTTATCGCATCCGCTGGTTGACCTAAAACCAGTCGCGGCGCATTGCGGTCTGATGCCGACTTCGATGTTGCGATGAAGAGGATGCCCGCAAATCCAAACAGGAGTGCGAGAACAACAATGAATCGTTTCAGTTTCTTTCCAGATGAGATCATGGAGATTGTATTGGTAACACTATCTGACACCGCTAAGGAGGGTAAGTTTCATTGTTATTCCAGTTTCCTGCCATTCTGACAGGTCTGTTCCTGCAAAGTTCCTGCGAATGCCGCTTACTCACCCACAAAGTGCATCACCACGGAACGCGAGTGCGGGATGTGGCGGTGTTCCCACAAATAAATTCCCTGCCAGGTACCGAGAGCGAGGCGACCATTGCTGACCGGGATACTCAGATTCACGGCAGTCAGAACGGTGCGGACGTGCGCAGGCATGTCGTCCGCACCTTCGCATGTGTGGGCAAACAATGGATCGCCATCCGGCACGAGTCGGGTGAAGAAACGTTCCAAGTCAGCGCGCACATCTGGATCGGCATTCTCCTGAATGAGCAGCGACGCGGAGGTGTGTTGCAGATGCAACGTCACGAGACCGATTTTGAATCCGCCATGTGCAATCCACGCCGCGACTTCCTCCGTGAAATCATAGAGCCTGCGTCCGCTGGTTTGCAGCGTGAGTTTGTGTTGAGCTTGTTGGAGCATTGCAGATTCGGGGTGGGCAGTCTCTGCCAGTCGCTCGCTCTAACGCAATTCAAAGACCGCACCTCCGGAGCGATGCGTCATATCTGTCACGGAGTTTTTGGAGCCGGCTTCTCCAGCATCTTTTCCAGTTCCGGATTGCGCTCGTGGCCGCAGGCAAGAGCCTTCTGGTAATGCCAGCGCGCGAGTTGTACGAGTGGCGGAGTTTGAGAAACGTAGATCACCGCAAGATTGTTGTGGGCCTTGCCGTAGTTCGGATCAATCTGGATGGCCTTGCGCAATGCGGTTTCTGCGGGTCCGCGCTGGCCCTTGTGACTGAGCGTCACCCCGAGGTAATTCTGAACCTCTGCGCTTTGCGGATTCAGTTTTACCGCGCGGCTCAACGCATCGAGTGCGTCGTCATATTTTTCCTGTCTGAACTTGAGGTATCCCAGGATGGACAGCGTGTAGGCGTCATCGGGCGAGCCTGCGATCGCTTTCTTCACGTTCTGCTCCGCCGCGTCGAACTTGCCCATCTCCATCTGGATCGCCGCAAGATTGGCGAGCGTGTAAACATTGTTTTCATCCTGCTTGAGAATCTCCAGATACCTGGCCTCGGCCTTGTCGAACTCCCGTGTGGCAAAAAACTTTTGAGCCTCGTTCGCCAGGGCTGCTGCGCCGGGAGGCAACGTGCGGGTTGGCTTGCGTGAATCGGAAGTGGCCGGACCGGAGACGCTGGCAGACAATTCCGTGCCGGAGGCTTTGAACAACGCGAGTTCTTCCGCAGTGTAAGGGACGGCGCGAGCCTCGAACACTTCCACCTTGGCACGCAGCGCAGTAATCTCCCGGTCAAGTTCATTGAGCTTCCCGGACGTGTTCGAGGAGTTTCGTGTGGCCAATTCCGTGTTGGCAGTTGTGAGCCGTTTTTTTAAATCGTCGCGCTCGGTCTCGAGTTGTTTGATTCGCCGGGTGTCGCGACTGCGGCTGTCCGTGGCGACAATGGTCGCGGTTTCTGGTGCGATGGGTTTCTTTCTGAGGCGGTCTTCGAGCGCGGATTTTTCCAGGCGCAAAACCTCCGTGTCGGACTGAAGCAGGGCGATCCTCGCCTGGGCCTGGGCAAGTTGACGCGCATTCACATCCGCCCGGGCGTCGGTACCCGGGGGCACTGCGTTGGCCTCGGCGAGTTGTTTCTTGAGCAGCGTGTTTTCGGCGCGAAGATTTTCAACAGTCTCCGTGCTTGCTGTTGTTGTTTTGCTGCGTGTTTCAAGCGCGGTCTTTTCCTCGGCCAGTTTTTTTAGGATGGCGTCTTGTTCACTTAACCGGCGATTTGCATCTTTTAATGCCAGTTTTGCGGCGGCTGCGTCTTCTTCGGCGGCTGTGGCTCTTTCAATCTTCTTGATCAATGCCGCGCGCTCGTTCGCAAGCGAATTGACCTGGGCCGTTTGATCGGCCAGTTGTTTTTTTATCTCGGCAAGCTCGCGTTTTGCTTCCTCATGTTGTTTTGGATTAGCTGTGGCGGCAGGCTTTTCTTTTTCGGCTGCAAGACTCGACTTGAGCGATTCATTTTCCCTGGTCAGTGCCTGGATTTTTTCTCCGGCCCGTTGGAGTTCGCGCGGGTCAATGGCGGCGGGCTGCGTGGCAAATGCCTCTTTGAGCTTGGCTTCGAGAATGGTTCTCTCCGTCGCAAGCCGGCGCAACTGTTCCTGTAGTGCGTTGAGTTGTTGCACGGTTTCATCAGGCGCAGGCGATGCGGCATCGGCAACGGGTGTAACGGGTGCTGCGGTGGTGGCTGCCGCGACCGGTTTTTCCACGGCAGACTCGACGGGCGCACCGGGTTTTCCGACAATGCTGGAAATCTTTTCGCTGACGTAACCGAGACGGAAGTTGACAACTTTGGGATTCCAGTCGGGGCTGACTTTTTGCAAACGCTGGAGCGCAGTCTGGGCGTCGAGATATTTATGGAGCGCGTCCTGGGGCTTGCCGGAGGTGTTAAAACCGTCGGCCTGCTGGATGAGGTTGTAGATGCGGACGTACTGTTCCTCGGTGCTTTGCGCAGAGGCCGAAATTGCGAACACGAACGCGACCATCACGATGGTGAAGAGACGATTCATGGTGCTGATGTTAGACAATCAGACAGGCGCTTGGCAACGCTGCAACGAGCCGGGGTAAAAGCAAATCAGGCCATGGTCGCCGCAGGTTGGGCTGCGCTGCGATTGGGAAGCAATCCCAGGTCGGTCAAGCATTGTTCAACGATCAGGCGTTGTGGCTCCTTGAAGGAGCGCAGCGGTTCCGCCAGTTCTCCTGCGCAGATGCCCATGAGATTCAACGCGCATTTTACGCCCTTTATGACCGTTGAGGCGTGCTTTCCAACGCGATAGATCTCGCCCAGTTTCGTCAGCCGGGCCTGCAATCGCTCCACTGTGGCATTGTCGCCCCTCAATGTAGCCTCGTACAGTCCGACCAGCAGGGTTGGGTCAACCTGACCGCCGCCGTTGACGCCGCCGTGGCCACCGAGCCGCAATGTGTCCACAAGCAAATGCTCCGGCCCCACGAACACGCGCCAATCTGGACGCGCCTTCGCGACATGAACCAACTTCTTGTAATAATTCAGATCGCCGGAACTGTCTTTGAGACCGGCGATGCCTTCCAGTTGGGTCAATTGTTGGATCGTCTCAGGCTCAAAAGTTACCTTGGTCATCTGCGGCATGTTGTAAATATAGAGCGGCAACGGCAACTGAGGTACCAGTTGCTGTGCCCAATCAATCAGCTCCGGCTGGCCGGCGGGAAAATAATATGGTGCTGACGTCACCAACGCCTGTGCCCCGGACTCCGCCGCGTATCGGGCAAGGTTGATGGCTTCGACGATTGAAGTATCCGTGATGCCCACCAGCACCGGCACACGTCCGCGCACGATCTTGCAGGTCTGTTCAATGACCTCGCGTCGCAACCGGTAGCTTAGGCTCGGAGCTTCGCCGGTCGTCCCGAGTATGAACACACCGTGAACGCCACCGCCGATTACATGCTCAAGCAACCGTTCAAAACCTGCGACATCAAATTTGTCGCGGCCAAACAAAGGCGTGACCAGTGGGGGCACGATGCCGCAAAGAGGTTTGGCAAGTGATTTGTTCTTCATGGAATGATCATTTGGAAAAGAAATGGTTTGTTTCCGTCAGTAAGGTAACTGCCAGCGCCGATTCGCGTCAGTGGATTTCTTGTTCACCTTCAAACTTTCTCAAGTTCTTCTCTGAAAGGAAAGCACGCAATCATTCCTTCAGAAACGCCACGCATACCTGATTAAACTCGTGTCCTGCGTCCCGCTTCCGCCGTTGGAAGGCGAGCTTCTTTCCATCTGGCGAATACACGCACGCTTCTGATTGAGGGGCGATGGCATCAGCGGTTCGTTCCGTCACGCGCTGGCTTTTTCCAGTGGTGGCATCGGTGAGATAGACGCTGTTGTCCATGACGTGCGCGATGTGCCGGCCATCGGGACTCCATGTGAAAGAGGACGCCACGGGCCATGGATTGTGCGTTAGTTGTGTGGCTGCCCCTCCATTCGGTGAAATTGTCCAGAGCTGAACAATGCCCGCGTCATCTTTCATCAAAAAAACAATGCGCGATCCATCCGGCGAACTTCGCAGCCAATGGCGCGGTCCTTGGAGGCCGGGGAATTTCCGCCCTGCCGTGAAGGTCAATCGCCGTTGCGTTGCTCCGCGCGGTGGATTAGGACGCGTAGTTTCGGTGCCTGCGATGGGGGATTCACCAGGCTGGGTCAAGTCTTCGGGCAGGTCCACGATGAATACCTCGGATAAAGTTTCACCTTTCGCCGTGACCACGCTGCCTTGGAAGGCCAGAGCGCGTTTCTGGCGGACACCGTCTGCCCGGAGATAACCGTTTGCGCCGACCCACGCTTCTTCACATGCGCGTTTGATTTCATCCGAATCCGGTTTTGGATTTGCCAATGTGCGCGAAGCCAGCACGGAAAAATATTCCCCGTCGTGATTGCGAGGATGTTTTTTGGAAACACTCACCCGCGAGCGGGGAGCGCTGACGGCGATGTCCCGGATGTCACTTTCCACCAGAGCATCGTTGTAGGTGTAGCTCACCCAGTCGCCTTGAGAATCCCACACGTGAACGTGCGATCCGCCTCGCAATGCGCCCGCAGTGAAGGGTGGCGTAAGATCACGCCCGTCAAGATTCACGGCAACGCCGGGCTTTGACCAATCCACGATGACCCCCTGGCGATGGCTGAAGTCGTATTGCCAGTCAGGTGTGGGATTTTCCGGGCCGAGGATGAAAACCGATTTCTTTTCGCGCGGGCTGCAGGTTACGACGCCGCAGTACGCGCCGTTCCTGGATTCATAGATGACCTTGATTTCGCCGGTCTGGACATTCACCGCCTCGATGCGCGGGCCGTCGAATCCGGTGGAGCGCATGTCATAGACAATCCATTCGCTGTCTGGCGACCAGACACCCGCGTTTGTCAGGATGTGGTTGTGTTGTGCCTTGGTGATCTGGCGTTCCTTGGCAGGAAAACTCGCGTGAGGTGTTTCGGTGTGGCAATTCAAAGTCATAAAGGTCAGGCCGAGCCAGGCCAGGTTTCGCAGCGGATGTGGAGCGGCAATATGTTTCATGGTTTGTCAGCGCAGATTCGCCGGGGTAATTCCCATCTGCAACAACAGGCAGCAGGTTTACCCGCCGGCCAGTGCGAACGAGCATAATCGGCGTTTCATTCTTGTAAAGTACGCAGCCGGTTTGATTGCGCTGTTGCAGACGCCGCTTGAGTTGGTATAAACCTGCGAGCCAGAATCCGGGTTACAACACCAAATGAAAAAAAATCTTCACTTCACCGTTGTCGCTTTGCTGCTGTCCGCATTGTCAATCCCTTCCTCCGCCCAATCCACCGGCTCGGTGCCGGTTGACAAGGACGGCAGGCCGCTCAATCTGGATTTCGAGTCCGGCACTCTCAAAGGTTGGTTCGCCGAGGGAAATGCCTTCGAACGACAACCGGTTCGTGGCGATACCGTGAGTGTCCGCCGCTCCGACATGAAAAGCGGCCACGCGGGGAATTTCTGGGTTGGAAGCTACGAAGTCGGAGGCGATGAGCCGCAGGGCAAGTTGGAGTCCGCGCCTTTCAAGGTCACCCAACCTTTTGCCAGTTTTCTCGTTGGCGGCGGTTCACAAGAGAGCACACGCGTCGAACTCGTTCTCGCGGACAGCAAGGAAGTCTTTTTCAAGGTTTCCGGTAACAACGATGAAACGATGAAGCCCGTGGTGGTGGATTTGGCGAAGCATGCCGGCAAATCAATCTTCATCCGCGTCGTTGACCAGTCGAGCGGCGGCTGGGGACATGTCAATTTCGATGACTTCAAACTTCACGCCAACCGGCCCAAGTTTGCCAATGAGGTCAGCGCAGCCACTGCGGCCAAAAGCGAGATGCCGGCGTTGGATGTCGTGAAGTTCGCAGGCACCACTCCCGAGCAGGCTGCGGCGGAAATGACTTTGCCCCCCGGTTTCAAGGCCACTCTGTTCGCGGGTGAACCGGATGTGCAGCAACCCATCGCCTTCGCGATTGATCATCGCGGGCGATTGTGGGTGGCGGAGGCCTACACTTATCCGATCCGTGCGAAGGAAGGTGAGGGGAAGGATCGCATCCTCGTGTTTGAAGACACCGATGGCGACGGCAAATTCAATCGCCGCACGGTGTTCATGGAAGGACTCAATCTCGTGAGCGGATTGGAAGTGGGCTTTGGAGGCGTTTGGGTTGGTGCCGCACCGAATCTGATGTTCATTCCAATTCAGGACGGTGACGAACCAAAGCCCGCAGGCAAGCCGCAGATTCTTCTCGATGGCTGGGACTACAAGCGCGACACCCACGAAACCTTGAACACGTTTACCTGGGGACCGGACGGCTGGCTCTATGGTTGCCACGGAGTTTTTTGTCCCTCGCTTGTCGGTAAACCCGGCGCACCTGAGAATGAACGTCAATGGATGGATGCCGGTGTCTGGCGTTATCATCCCACCAAACACATCTTCGAGGTCTTTGCCGAGGGCACGAGCAATCCCTGGGGTGTGGACTTTGACGAGCGCGGCCAATGTTGGATCGAAGCCTGCGTGATTCCGCATCTCTTCCACATGATCCAGGGCGGGCGCTATCACCGGCAGGGCGGCGAACATTTCTCCATCAGCCTCGACGAAACTGCCCGCAACGAAAAACACCGCGAGCAGGGCAGCCGCAAACCGATCTTCCCCTACGTCTATGAGGACATCAAAACCGTTGCCGACCACCTTCATTATGCCGGCGACAAAGGTCCTCACGCCGGAAACGCACGTTCCGGGGCTGTCGGTGGCGGTCATGCTCATGCGGGCCTGATGGTTTATCAGGGCGACAACTGGCCCGAGGAATATCGCGGGAAACTTTTCATGAACAACATCCATGGTGCGCGCATCAACATGGACATTCCCGAACGCGCCGGTTCCGGATTTGTGGGACATCACGGCAAGGACATGATCAACTTCAACGACAAGTGGTCGCAGATTCTAAATCTTCAATCCGGTCCCGATGGCGCGGTTTATCTGATTGATTGGTACGACAAGAACGAATGTCACCACAACGATGTGAACGGCCACGACCGGAGCAATGGGCGGATTTTCAAAGTCAGTTATGGCGAGACGAAGTTTGAAAAAGTGGACTTGCAAAAACTCAACGAAGAACAATTGGTGAAACTCTTTTCGTCAAACAATGAATTTCAGAGCCGACATGCGCGGAGAATTCTTCAAGAACGATTCGCTAAATATCTTCCCGCACTCCCGCCTGACTCAGGTGCGAGCCTCCAACAAATCAGTAAGGCTTCGCACGCTTTAGAAGTCGTAAATAAAGAACTTTGGAATGACTTTGAGAAAGACACCAATTCTTCCACGCGGCTTAATGTGCTTTGGGGGCTTCATTTGACGGCAGGCATCAGTGGCATGAACACGCTCCGAAATCTGTTTGCCGATAAAGATGAGTTTGTTCGAGCGTGGGCAATCCAGTTGTCATTGGATGATGATTACGTACGCAAAAGCGAGGGCAACGCGAATAGCCCATACGCAAAAGATTTGCTTGCAGAATTCGCCCACTTGGCGCGTGAAGACAAATCCCCTGCGGTCCGGCTGTATCTCGCCTCGACAATGCAGCGAGTGCGAGTGGAAGATCGTTGGGATGTCATCGCAGCGCTTTCGCAACATGCCGAGGACGCCAACGATCACAACATCCCGCTCATGGTCTGGTATGCGGCTGAACCGCTCGTGGCCAGGGATACCGAGCGTGCGCTCAAGCTTGCTGAGAATTCCAAACTGCCCAAGCTGCTCAATTTCACCGCACGTCGCGCAGGTGCGTTGAATACTCCGGAGGCTTTTGCAGCGATCACCAAAGCTTTGCTTCGCGCGACGGATGATGCCCATCGTCTCGACATCCTCAGCGGCTTGAGCACCTCGCTCCAAGGTCAACGCAAAGTTGCCGCCCCTCAAGGCTGGTCGGATGTGGAATCCAAATTGGGTGCGAGCCAGAATACTGAAGTCCGCTCGCTTGTGCAGTCGCTCTCGCTGACGTTTGGCAGCGCGCAGGCTTTGGCTTCATTGCGCAAAACCCTGATGGACGCCAGCGCAAATGCAGGAGCACGCAGGGCGGCCTATGATTCCTTGTTCGCAGCCAAGGACGAAGGGTTGCCGCCGCTGCTTCAACAATTGTTGAAGGATTCCCAGCTCCAAGGCCCGGCCATTCGTGGATTGGCCGCGTATGATGACGCGAAAACTCCCGCTGCCATCCTGGCGGTTTATCCCTCGCTCCCCGCTGGACCGAAACGCGATGCTTTGAACGCGCTGTCATCCCGAGCCGTATTCGCAGTTCCGCTGCTTGCCGCGATTGGTGATGGGAAAATCACCAGGCAGGATTTGACCGCCGATCTCGTCCAGCAATTGCGCAATCTCAAAAATCCGGAGGTCAACGATCTCTTGACCAAGGTTTGGGGTGTGGCGCGGGAAAGCGCAGCGGACAAACTCGCCGAGATCGGCAGATTCAAAAAGATTTACTATGCCGGTGGTTCTACCCCCGGCGATGCCGTTCGCGGTCGCGTGGTGTTTGCCAAAACCTGTCAGCAATGCCACACGCTCTTTGGCACCGGCGGCAAGGTCGGTCCGGACCTGACCGGTTCAAACCGTGGCGATCTGGATTACATCCTGCAAAACATCGTGGACCCGAACGCCGTCATCCCGAACGACTATCGCAGTTGGAACATTGACATGAAGGATGACCGGGTTGTGACTGGTATCTTGAAGGAACAGAAT
>JABFSR010000048.1 GCA_013140495.1 Verrucomicrobiota bacterium | reverse complement strand
AAAATGTTTTCGCGCGGCACGAGGACGTTGGTGAAGCGGATGACGCCGTTGTAGAGCGCCTTCAATCCCATAAACCGGCAGCGATGAATCACCTCGACGCCCGGCGAATCCATTTCGACGATGAATGCGGTGATCTGATCCTTCTTTTTGCCTTTCGATTCCTTGGGCGGCGTCTTGGCCATGACCGCAATGACGCCGGCCTTAGTGCCGTTCGTACACCAGAGTTTTTCGCCGTTCAGGATGAAATGTTTTCCATCCGAGGTCGGCTCTGCGTGAGTGATCATTGCGGCGGGATCGGAGCCAACACCGTTTTCCGTGAGTGCGAATGCGGAAATCTCTCCGCGCGCGACGCGCGGCAGGAACTTTTTCTTCTGCGCGTCCGTGCCAAACAAGATGAGCGGCTGCGGCACTCCGATGGACTGGTGCGCGGAAATCAACGCCGTGAGATTGCCGCACCAACTGCCGAGCAACATCGCCGCGCGGCAATAGTTCGTTTGCGAAAGTCCCAGCCCGCCGTACTCCGGCGAAATCTTGATGCCGAACGCGCCGAGCCGCGCGAGTTCGTCCATGACGGGCTGCGGAATCTCACCCGTGGCATCAATCTCGTCGGGATTCGTCTTCTCGCGTAAAATCTTTTCGAGACGTTGCAGGAAAGCGTCGCCCTGGTCGCGGGTTTCCGTGCTTTGCTCGGGAAACGGGCGGAGTCCGTCCAGGTTGAACTCGCCCATGAACAGGCCGGCGGCAAACGTGCGCGCCTTGGAGGTTTCGCGCGCGGCCTCGGTGAGTTCCAGCGCGGCGCGCTGGCCTTCATTCATCTTCGACGTGTCAATGACTGGCGCGGCTTCGTCCATCGGTTTCGATGTCGTCTCGACGGG
This sequence comes from Verrucomicrobiota bacterium, assembly GCA_013140495.1. Classification (GTDB taxonomy): domain Bacteria; phylum Verrucomicrobiota; class Verrucomicrobiia; order Limisphaerales; family JADLHS01; genus JADLHS01. The sequence goes on along the minus strand of JABFSR010000048.1, from coordinate 11,485 downwards.
TGCTGTTTTCAGGTCGTTCATAATTCTCACTTCCCGTTGTAAAAAGTTTTTCCAGCGGCGGTCATCTGCTTGAGCAATTCGCATGGGGCAAAATGTTTCGCGCCAGAATTCGTCAACCGTTCCATCGCGCCAACAATTCTTTCTACGCCGGTTGAATCCGTGTATCGCAACGGCCCGCCCCGGAATGGCGCAAAACCTGTGCCCATGATCATTGCGAAATCCACGTCACCGGGTTCGCTTACAATGCGTTCTTCCAAGCAGCGCGCGGCCTCGTTGACCATGAGCAACACCATGCGCTCGCGAAGCTCGTCACGCGTGAGCGTCCGGGCAGAATTGCTCTTCACATAAATTGTTGCGCACGGATTCGGCATGGCTTCCTTCTTTGATTTGTCGTGCAAGTAGTAACCGCGACCCGCTTTGCGACCGAACAAGCCGGCTTTGATCATTTCGCCAAGATGTGCAGGAATTTTCAGGCGGTCGCCGAAAGCGGCAGCGAGCGTCTCGGCAACGTGCAATGAAACGTCATTTCCAACTTCGTCGAGCAAACGCATCGGGCCCATCGGCATTCCGAAATCGAGCATCGCTTCGTCCAAGTCACCAATCGTCGCGCCCGACTCGAAAAGATTTCCCGCCTCGATGAGGTACGGCATCAGGATGCGGTTCACGACGAAGCCGGGGCTGTCCTTTACCACGACCGGCAGCTTGCCGATGCGCTGGACGAATTGCAGTGTGCGCTGGAGCACTTCCGGCGCGGTCTGCTTTGCGGCAACAATCTCGACGAGCTGCATCCGATGAACCGGGTTGAAGAAATGCAAACCCACGACGCGTTCGGGCCGGCGCACAGCGTCGGCAATTTCTGAAACCGAAAGTGCCGAGGTGTTCGTCGCAAGAATCGTTTCATCGGATGCAAGTTCCGCGAGTCGCGCGAAAATCTTTTTCTTGAGGTACATCTTCTCGACGGCGGCTTCGATGACAAGGTCAACGTTGCGCAACGGAACTTCGGTCGGTGCGGGAGTGACGTGATCCAACCCTTGACGCGCTTCCAGCGCTGTGAAGACGTGGCGCTTCGTGCCGTCACGGTAAATCTTGCCGATGGTGGACATGCCCTTGGCGACCTGCTCGGCATTGATGTCGCGCAGGATGACAGGCGTCTGCCGGGTGCTGATCCATTGGGCAATGCCAGCGCCCATCACGCCTGCGCCGATGACGGCGGTGCGCGCGATGGTTTTGGAGTTGGAGCGGGGCGCATCGGGGATGGTCAGCTTCTTGGCGCGTTCTTGGAGGAAGAAAATGCGAATCAGGTTGCGGCACGTCTCGCCTTGAACCAGTTCGAGGATGCCGTCGCGTTCGAGCGCGAGTGAATCCTGAACCGAACTTGAAATGCCGCGCGTGACGACATCGAGTGCCTTGGTCACGGCGGGATAATGTCCGCGCGTCTTGCGCATGAGTTGCGGGCGCACGCGCAATGCGATGATGCGCGCGACGAGCGCATTGTTTGTCAACGTGTGACTCTTGCGGTGCGGCTTGCCATTGGAAATCATGCGCACGGCGGCATTCATCAAACATTCGGCGGGCGCAAGGTCGTCCACGAGACCGAGTTTCAGCGCAGGTTTTCCGGCGAGTGATTTTCCGGCGAGGATGATGTCGAGCGCTTTCGGCAATCCGATCAATCGCGGCAAACGCGTCGAGCCGCCCCACGCAGGCAGCAGGCCGATTTGAACTTCTGGAAGACCTATCTTCGTGGCGCGATCGGTTGAGGCAACGCGGTAATCGCACGACAGCGCAATCTCGCATCCGCCTCCCAGTGCTGCGCCGTTGATGGCTGCCACGGTCGGAATCGGCAACGCGGCGATGCGGTTCATCATGGACTGACCGAGTTCGATCATCCCACGAATCTGTTCGGGTGCGGCTTCCGTCATGGACTTGAGGTCTGCTCCGGCGACAAAAATGGATTTCTTCGCGCTGATGAACACGATGCCCTTGAGCGACATTGCGTGCTCGACGACATCAAGTTCTTCACCGAGTTCCGTCAACGTGCGCACGTCGAAGATGTTCGCCGCCGAGCCGGGCCGGTCGAATGTCAGAACGCAGATGCCGTCGTCGCGAACGGTGCGGCGGATGGTCCTTTCAGGCGGGTGTGGGGCGGTTGGATTGGCAGTTCGAGACATCGGCACGGCTTCAAGTGTAGTCATGGTTCACATTCTTTCCAACCACAGCGCCGCGCCCTGGCCACCACCGACGCAGACGGAAACGAGCGCGCGTTTCTTGTTCCGGCGATGAAGTTCCTTCAGCGACGTCAGTGCGAGCCGGGCGCCGGATGCACCAACGGGATGGCCGAGCGCGATCGCGCCGCCATTGACGTTGAGTTTGTCGGCGGTTATTTCACCGAGAGCCTGGTCGCGACCGAGAGCCTTGCGAGCGAATTCCTCCGACTGAGCTGCCTTTATGACTGCAATCGTCTGCGCGGCGAAGGCTTCGTTTATTTCGATAAGATCGGCGTCATCCAGTTTCAAACCGCATTGCGTTTCGGCACGGGCGATGGCGAACACAGGGCCAAGACCCATGCGTTTCGGCTCGCAACCGGCATAGGCGTAACCGGCCAGAGCACCAAGCGGCGTGTAGCCGAGTTCATTCGCACGGGTTTCGCTCATCACGAGCAACGCCACTGCACCATCGGTGATCTGCGAAGCGTTGCCGGCTGTGACGGTACCATGCTTGCGATCAAAGAACGGTTTCAATTTTGTGAGCGCGGCAATGGTCTGATTGTCACGCGGGCCATTGTCGCGTGTGACCGGATGCGCGCCATTGTTTGTGAGAAAGAGCGGCGCAATCTCATTGGCCATCCGATCACGAGCGGCGAGTGCGCGTTGGTGCGATTGCAAGGCGAACGCATCCTGCTCATCGCGGCTGATGTTGAAGTCGCGCGCCAGGATTTCGGCTGTTTCGCCCATGTTCATGCCGCAGACTGGATCGGTAAGGCCGAGCAGCAGTCCGACTCGCGGTGAAAAATCCGACGGACGAAACGAGGCCATCGCGCTCAAACGCTGACCGAAAGATTTTGCGCGATTGAGCCGACCAAACTTTTCCGCCGTCTCCCGCTTAAACAGCAGCGGGATGTTCGACATGCTTTCCGTGCCGCCGACGATAAAGACCGAACCACGACCGGCGCGCATCTGCTCGTGCGCCTGCGTGAGTGCCTCGCATCCAGAAGCGCAGTTGCGATGCACAGTCATGGCGGGAACGGATTCGGGAATTCCGGCGCGCAGGGCAATGATGCGCGCAACGTTTGCGGCGTCGGCGGGTTGGGCGACGCAGCCGAAGATGACTTGATCCACAAGGGCTGGATCGAGAGCGGTACGGGCGAGAAGTGCGCTGACGGCAATGCGACCTAGTTCCTCCGCGCCAAGCGTGGCGAGTTCTGTGCCAGCCTTGCAGAATGGCGTGCGGACGCCATCAACAATGACGAGGCGATCTGTGTTCATGCTGACGTGACGAATTTGTGCTGGCCGTTGCTGCCGTTGGCCGAGCTGTTTGATTTCGCAGGTGAAGCACCACTGGCTTCGCCGTTTTTTGGACGATGGTCAACAACTTTCTGCTCCTTCATCACCACGCCGACGCCCTGCAAGCGGCGCATTTCTTCGATATTGTGAAATTCGACGCGGTTCGGATGAATCTCGGTGTGATTGAACATGCGATCTCGCAGGCCGTGGGACAGTTCGTCGTCATCCGTTCCATCGGACTTCTGCACATGGAGAATGATCTCGTCCACCTCGTGAGGGTCATTGTTGAGCTTGCGCAACTCCAACTGCCATGCTCCAACGTGAGGGGCGTCATCGAGGATGTGTTCGAGCTGGTTGAAATCCACGAGCGTGCCCTTGAGTTTGTCGAGGTTCATCTCGCGGATTTCGGAGACGCGGGAAATCTTTCCGGTGATGCGCGGTACGGAACGACCGCAATGCGGGCATGGTTTGTAAGTCAGCCCGCCGTCCGTGCAATCGCCGGTGCGATAGCGCAACACTGCCGAGCCGCGAGCGTCGAGCGGTGTGAAAACAATTTCACCGGGGCTGCCAGATGGAAGCGGTTCGCCAGACTTCGGGTCAACGATTTCAACAATCGCCATGTCGGGGTAGAGATGATAGCCGCTGGGTGATTGATCATGCGGATAGGGACATTCGGCAAAGGCCATCTTTGCCTCGGTGAAGCCGTACGTTGAGAGCACGTCCACATCCGATGCGCCTACTTCTCTGGCGAGATCGCGTAGTTTATGGCGCAGGCCATCGCTGACTTTTTCGCCACCGAGGACGATCTTCTTCAGGTTTTCACAGCGCAGACCTTCATCCGCCGCCTGATGGAGCAGGTGATAAACAAATGTCGGCACGCCGATGATGACGTCCGGGATAAGTTTGCGGACCAGGCGAAGATTTCCCTCCGTGCCCATGACCTTCCCGCCGCCGGTGCTGGTGACGAGAACGCCGAATTCAGTTCCGGCATAATGCGTGAGCCAGAACGCGAGATGCGGCGCGAAGGGAAAAGCGTTGATCATGCGAAACTCGGGACGCGCGCCGCAAACATCCATCACGCGGCGACCAGCCTCGGCGAGATTGTTGATGTCGTGTTGCGTGAGGCAGAACGCCAGCGGTTCTGCTGCTCGGCCCGTGGTGAAAAGAATCAGTCGAGGACGAAACTCATCGCCAAGCTCCTTCTGAACCTGCGCCCGCCCATGCAGCAGCGCGCGGCAAATTGTTCCGGGGCGCCGCGCGAGTTCGCTGGGTTCAGGAGCGATGATGAAATCCTTGAAGCGCGCGGGCTTTTCAGTCGTGGGCAGCAGGTCCGACTTTGAGGTAAACGGAAGCTTTCGTAGGTCGTCAATCGAACTGAAGTCGTCGGCTGTCAGGCCGTGCGAGCGAAACATTTCTCGATACTGCGGTGAATACGGGAGCACCACGTCGCGCAGATAGCGACGGAGTTTTGCCGCCTGCATCACGCGGATTGCAGATTCACCCAACTGCGACCATTGGTTCTTTTGATTGTTCCACTTCATGTGAGACTCCGTTTTCGTTGACGAGGCTTTTGATCTCGTCGAGGTGTTTGAGAGCGATGCTGCGACCGGCACGGATGTATTTGTCCGGATTGCGGAAATCCACCCAGCGGTTGTCTTCAATTTCGGGGCAGAGCACGACATTGGCTCGCAAGGAGGAGGTCTCGGCCATGCGCGTCTGCACACCGAGAAAGCTGCGCATGAGGATTTCGAGGATGTTGCCGCGCGCGAAATAGTTCAGGTGCTTGTCGAATGGCATTATCTTGTTGGAACGCTCGCGGCGGCGCGGACGGTTTTCGCGGGCGCGGGCGCGTTGCTTGGTCATGGATTGGCGAATGCGTTCGGGTGTGGGGATGGTGTTGACGGCGATGATGCGACGCGCCCCGGCTTCAAGAAGCACATCCACGGGCAGCGGATCAACGATTCCTCCATCGGCCAGCGTGTCATCACCCACATGGACGGGCACGCAGATGCCGGGCACAGCGATGCTCGCATGAACGGCGTCAGCCACCGTGCCGCGCGTGAAGACCACACGTTCGAGTGTTTCAAGATTTGTTGCGACCACGCGCATCGGGCGGACAAGATCGCCGAAATGCGATTCGCCAATTGTACGCATGAGACGATGCTTAACGGCGACGCCGCGCAAGAATCCGCGACGCGGCGGGAATGCGGGGTCAATCAAACTCCAGATGGCCCAGCGGCCTTCCATTTCGTGCGCGAGCCGTTCCATCTCCGCTCCGGAAGCGCCATGCGCCCAGATGGAGCCGACATACGCGCCCATGCTCGAACCGGCTACGATGTCCACTTCGATTCCGTTTTCTTCGAGCACCTGGAGGACACCGATGTGCGCGAAGCCTTTCGCGCCGCCGGAAGCGAGAGCGAGTCCAACAAGTCTCCCTGTAATGTCGCGAGCCATGCGGCGGATGTCTTTTTGAAACGCGGCGCTGCTGATCGGTGAGCCATGCAGATAGGTATGGATTGGAGTTCCCGCTTCCTCAACCTGTTCGTCGAAGTCGCCGACCATTTCGCCGTCGCCGAGGCAAAGGACGGTTTTAATCCGGTCATGGACATGGCCGTTGAAGCGTGACCGCAGGTAGCGCATCAACAATTCGTGACGTAATTTGTCGTCGGGCGTGCGTTGCAGGAGTAGAAAGCTCTTGTCACTTCGCGTGATGAAATCCATGACCAGGCCGGAGGGGAGTTCAGGCGCGGCGCAGGCCATCAGCACCCAGGGGAAACGGCGTCGCAGCATGGAGGTCAATTCATCAATGTCGCCGTCCGTGATGGATTCCACAGGAACGCCGATGTGAACGACGTTAAAACCATTTCCGCCCTTGAAAATATTCTGCTGCCAGCCGTGTTGGCCGAGCGTGACGTTGGGCTCGCGTTCGCCGTTTGGCGATCCGGCATTGGAGGCGGTGAGGCAGACGAGCGCAACGGACTCGCCGGTTTCGTTGTGAATTGCATGCGCGAGTGATTCGCCAATGGCTTCGGACGGCGGATTTGTAGAGAGAAACGCCAGAGTGAGCAGGCGTCCGTTTGCAGAGTTTTCTCGCGAAGACAGACATTCAGAAACCGGAATGCCACTGCCGGTCACCGTGGTTGTGTTCAAACTGGAATCCACACCCAGTCCTTCGAGATCACTGTGCCGGATCCGCAGGACCGTGCTGTCCTCGGCGGCGATGATGGCAATTTGATCCGCCTCGGGTTCGCCGAGGACACCGTTTTGAATGGGTTCACCACGCTCAAACGTTTTCAGCACGCGAGGAGATTCGTTCGGCGGATTGAGAGTTTCCTGGCACTTGCCGCTGAGAACGAGAAAGGCGAATTCGGTGAGTTGTTCGAGCGAGCAGACAATGTCACCGGTAGCGTGACGGACCACCTGCGAGAACGGCAAGATTCTCTCCAAAGGCGCTTTTGCCATCAAGGCAACGGGCTTGTCCGAATGCTGCATAGGCCCTCTTCCGTTCATACCCGTCGCACGCTTGCGAGGGCTCCTTGGAACTCCACCGCGCCACCTAATTGATGGCCAGAACTTTCGTGGTGTCGTTGCCGTGGTTGTTCATTTTATAGTGTCGCGCTACTTCTGCGATTCACACGTTCTGATGCAAAGTAGGTCCGCGACCCTACAGCGTCAAACAGGGGATACTACTAATCTTAGTCCGGGGAGATACGCGAGCGGATGGATGGAGACAGCCGTTGGATTCGAGCGGTTCTGCTTGTGAAGTTGAGCCTGCTTTTTGATAGACATTTACGGCAGGATGGCGGCTACTGTTCCCGTATGTTGCCGATTATCAAATGCCAGCGCCTGTCTTGACGTTGTTGCGCCATGAACCTTGTCACTGAAATTCGCGAAGGCTTTGGCATCTCCTGGGATGCCATCCGGGCCAACAAGCTGCGTTCGGTGCTCACCACGCTCGGCATCGTTATCGGCATCGTGACCGTCACCCTCATGGGCACGGCGCTTGAAGGATTGAACCAGTCTTTCATGCGCAGCATCTCGACGCTGGGCGCCGACGTATTTTACGTGAGCCGGAGCAGTTGGATTAACGAAAACGAGGCTGACTGGTACAAGTCGCAACGGCGACGCCCCATCAAGGTGGCGGACGCACGCACGCTGGCCGACCAACTCACGCTGTCGTCCGCCATTGCGCCAATGGTGGATTGGATGGATCGGGTCGAGTTTGGTCGTCGCACTTCCACGGGCGTCACGATAGTTGGTACTACGGATCAATACCTTCAAACCTCCGGTGTCACAGTTTCGGAGGGACGGTTCATTTCGCCGGCAGACGCTGCGGGCGGAAGGCCCGTGTGCGTCATCGGCACGCAGGTGGCTACAAATCTGTTTCAAGGCGAATCACCGATAGGAAACAAGGTCAAGATCGGAAGACAAACATACGAAGTCATTGGTGTGCTCGAGAAGCAGGGAACGATCATGGGCGTGTTCAGCCTGGACAACCGCGCGATTGTACCGCTCGAAAAATTCATGAGCACGGTCTGGAACAATCCCGATATCACCATCCAGGTGAAGGCGCGCGAGCTGGTGCAATTGGACGATGCGCGGGAGGAATTGCGTTACGCGATGCGCCGCATCCGGCATATTGCGCCAAGCGACCCGGATGATTTCGCCATCAACCAGCAGGGACAGTTCGTGGACATGTTCCATCGCGTGGCGGGAATGATAGCCGGTGTGGGATTCTTCATCACCGGATTGTCGCTGTTCGTGGGTGGCATCGGTATCATGAACATCATGTTTGTGTCGGTGGCCGAGCGCACGCGGGAGATCGGCATCCGCAAAGCCATCGGCGCGAAGCAACGAACGATTCTTTTGCAGTTCCTCACCGAGGCCGGGTGCATCTGCCTTCTTGGCGGTGCCATCGCACTCGGCATCGCATGGCCATTGACACTGGTGATGCAGAAGTTTCTGCCAGCGCAGATGTCCGTGGAGGTGGCGGGTGTGGCGTTGCTGGTATCTCTGGTCACAGGCGTGGTGTCCGGCTTTCTACCCGCGTGGCGCGCAGCGCGAATGAACCCGGTGGATGCGTTGAGAAGTGAATGAAGTGAAAGCGGGGCGCACTGATCATCTGACTCTGAAATGAAACAAAGTCGCAAAACCCAATGGCTTGCCGAAGCAAAGGAGAGCCTTCTGATGGCGCTTGGCGCGGTGGCGGCGCACAAGCTGCGCTCCGCACTGACGCTCCTCGGCGTGCTCATTGGCGTTTTCTCGATCATTGTCGTGATGACTTCGATGCGCGTGCTCAAGAGCAATGTGGAAAATGAAATGAGCCAGTTGGGAGTGAACACTTTTGCGCTTCAGAAATGGCCCGCCGTCCATTTCAGCGGGCCCGAGGGTGATGAAAAATACTGGCGACGGAAAAATATCAGCCTTGCACAAGGAAGGATCGTCCAGGAGAAGGCCACTCTCGCTCAGGCGGTTGGTATCGAGGAAGACTTCTGGGGTGGCCAGGTTGAGACCCGGTTTCAAAAGACACCACCAAACGTCAAGCTGCTGGGCGAAACTCCTGGAAGTTTTCCTGCCAAGAACTGGACCGTCATGGAGGGACGTGCTTTGAATGAAGGAGACGTGGACAATGCTCGCGATGTTTGCGTCTTGGGAGATTTGCTGGCGCGCACGGTTTTTCCGCTGGGTTCGGCGGTTGGTGAAAAACTCAAGATCAACGGACTGAACTACACCGTTGTTGGCGTGCTCGCGCCCAAGGGTGCCACACTCAACGGCCAACAGGACAACTTTGCGATCATTCCGATTACCACCGCGCTGAATCGTTACGGCAACTGGTGGCGCAGCATGACGATTCTTGTCCAGGCGCGTGATCGCGCGAGCTATGACGATTGTCTGGAGCAGGTTCGCGGAATACTTCGGGTGGCCCGCAAGGTGCCGCCGGGCGCGGAGGATGATTTTGAAGTGTTCTCCAACGATTCCGTCATCGCGCAATTCAACACGTTTACGCTGGCGGTGCGGATGGGCGTGGCCGTGGTGAGTTGCATCGCACTGCTGGCGGCGGGAATCGGCATCATGAACATCATGCTCGTTTCGGTGACGGAGCGCACGCGTGAGATTGGCATCCGCCGTGCAATCGGCGCCAAGAAACGAAACATTATGACTCAATTCATCGTGGAAGCGGTGGTGTTGTGCGAGGTGGGCGGTGTGATCGGCGTGGCTCTTGGCATACTTGGCGGAAACGCGGTGGCAGTTTATTTCAAGGTGCCGCCGACGATACCGTTCGACTGGATTGCAATTGGGCTGGGGATTTGTTCGATGGTGGGAGTTATTTTTGGAACCTACCCGGCTTTTAAGGCGGCAAACCTGGACCCGATCGAATCTTTGCGGTACGAATGATTCATTATGTTTGGACTGGAAACGGGCTGCGTCACCCTCTCAATCGAAAGAGTTGGCGCTGCGCGACTGAAGCGTGACATTTCTAACTCACTCCGGTCTAATAGGCATGGCAGACGGACTGATCGAAATGGAAACGCAACGGGAATCGCCCTCTCGCCCCACGCTTGAAGCGCTTGCGCCGGAGTTCGCCGAATTCTTTCAGGCGCACAGCCGTCAGATTTTTTATCTTTGCCTTAGAATGCTCGGCGACCCCACCAAGGCCGAGGACGCCACGCACGACGTTTTCCTCAAGGCGTGGCGCAAGCTCGATCAGTTTCGCGGTGAATCCTCATGGCGCACCTGGATTTACCGCATCGCCATCAATCATTGCCGCAACCTCCAGCAGACCTGGGCCGAACGAAACATCCACGCCGCGTCCGACGATGCCGTCATGGAATCCGCCGTGTCCGATGGCGCGTCGCCCTTCCGCGTGCTGGAACTCAAGGAACTCGGCGGGCGTATCGAGCAGGCAATGGAAAAACTTTCGCCCGAGTATCGCCTCCTTTTGTTGCTCATCGCCGACGAGGAGATGAGTTACGTTCAGGTTGCCGAACTTATCGAGCAAAGCACCGACGCCGTGCGTGGCAAACTGCATCGGGCACGAAAGGCCTTTGCAATCGAATTTCAGAAAACCGCGTGAAGCCAGGAGTCGCACAATGAAAGAAAAATCAAAACTTCAGCAACAGCAGCATGAAGAACAAACCACGGTGCAACACGCCGCACACAAGGCCGGGGCGCGCGAGTTTCAGTCAGCCGAGGAAATGATGCGTTTCGATGCCGGCCAGACGCGCGTACCTGACTCGGTGAAATCGCGCCTCGCGGACTCTTTGGCCAGGGAACAAAAACCTGAACAATCCACCTCCTGGTGGCGACGGCTCTTGCGCGGTTGATTCCGGCAGGTCAAATTACTACATGAACTTCGAACTGGAAATCGAGACGCTCATCCGCGCCCGCTACCCGATTCTCTACATCCTTTCCAGCGAGGAAGCGCGCGTGCAAAACCTCGTGCTAGGTATCGCGGCCAAGCGCCAGAAAAAAGTTTTCGAGTGGAGCGTCACCACCGGGATCGTTCCTGCCGGCACTTCGATTCAATCCCAGAAACATCGCAACGCGCCGACCAAGGATCCGCTCATGGCGCTCGATCAGGTCATTGACCAGGTCGAACCGGCCATTTTCATCTTTAAGGATTTTCATCCGTTTCTGACGAAGAACAATTTCGCCGTTGTCCGCAAGCTCAAGGAAATCGCGCTGCACCTGAAGAACAGTTACAAGACCATCATCCTCATCGCGCCCACGCTCGAAATCCCGACCGAACTGGAAAAGGAAATCACTGTGCTCAGTCATCCGTTGCCATCGCGCGATGAACTGTCGTCATTGCTCGATAAGATCATCGAGGACGTGAAGAAGTTTCCGCAGGTGAAAATCGAACTGGACGACGCGGGCCGCGAGCGGTTGCTCCAGGCCGCACTGGGCCTGACGCTGGCCGAGGCGGAAAACGTTTTCGCAAAAATAATCGTTCAGAACGAGCGATTGACCGGCTCCCATGTCAA
>JABFSR010000240.1 GCA_013140495.1 Verrucomicrobiota bacterium | reverse complement strand
TGGTAGGTAGCGCTAATCACCAACCCAGTGAGGTTGTTGCTCACAGCCTGCACGGCGTTCGTGGCAGTAAGCGCATTCGTGACGGTGAAGTTGCCGTAGTTCGTCGTCGTGCCCCACTCGAACCAAGAGGTGGTGGTCATGTTGCCGGGGTTCACCGCGCCATTGAGGGTGGCCTGTGTCTCACCAACGCTGGTCGCCGCAGTGGTTGTGACCGTCGGCGGAAGGACTGACAACAAGAGGTCGCCGGTGGAGAATGTGCCCGGCGCAAAACCGAACACGCGCACTTCATCCAATGAGCCAGCGAAGAATTCGGCGGTCAAACTTTGCGCCTGGGCGGCCAGAGCGAAGCGCCCCGTTGACGGGTTGGGCGGGAGCGCGGAGGTGACCGCGGGCACGCCATTGACGTAAAGCGTGGCGAGACCGTTGTTCCGCACCAAAGCCAGATGCGTCCACACGCCGGGCACGACGTCCGGACCGGTCAAGAAAGCCTGACTGCCGAACAAGCCCTGATATTTGCCCTGATAGAGATACAGCCCCCAGCCGTTCGCGCCGGAGTCGCCGTTGTAAGCGAGACACTGGATAACGTTGGTCGCGTCGGGCTTGACCCAGAGTTCCAGGCCGAAGTTGTCGGTGAACGAAAAGGCGGGTTGATTCGTTGCGTAACGTCCCGTGGTGAACTGAAGTGCCAGCGAACTGCCCACTCGCGCAGCGGCGGTGCTCGCCACGCTGGAGGTATAAACCGCGTTGCTCCGGAGCGCCATCGGATCGCCAACCAAGTTGACCGTGATAGAGGCAGTCGCGCCATCAACGCCGCCGGGATCATTTTCGCCCATGCGCCAGTAGGCGATGTTGGTGACGGAGGAGCGGAAGAGTTCCAGTTCATCAATGTCCGTGCCCGTAGCGGACAGGCCCGAATCTGGCACCAACAAGCGCACGCCGGTGGCCATGATCTGTGCGCCCGTGGTGCGCGCCAACTGGTAGCGGTGGCGCAACTACGGGGAGAAGCCGGCGGCGGAATTGGTGTAAGTGATCGTGCCCACCGTGGTCCAGGCCGAGGCGTTCGTGGTGAAGCTGGCATTGGTCGCGATCTGCAACGTGTAAGTGCCGAGGCAGCGATCTTGGGAACCGCCGGTGTTATCACGGCTCCAGGCAATGCCCGTGAGCGCGACGGAGTTGCTCAATTGGATGCCCGCGAACCAAGGAGTCGGGTCGCTAGATCCGCCGATCCAGGATTTGGTGTTGCCGTAGAAACCATCGTTCAGATTGGTGACGTAGTGGAAGTCCGCCTCGATTTCCGGCCCGAGCTGCCCACTAGCGTAGGCAATCGCGCCCTGTGAGGCGCTGGCGATGTTCGCGGGCACGTTGGGTGGCGAGGGATTGTCGCCATTGTTGCCGTCCCACGTGATGACATAGCCGGGGGCGTTGGTGATGAGCGGTTGCGCCTGAGCGACGGGGGTGAGCATCAGGGTGGACAGCGCCACGGCGAGAAGGGCGAACAGGGAACGACGGCACAGCGAGACAACAGTAGGGTTCAGCATAAACAATTTAGGTATTTGGGATCGGGCAATACTTCACCCCGGCGGTGAGCAACTGATTTGGTGGGGAAATGATAGCAGAGGTTGGCAATCCTTCAATGGAGAAAACGGTGGAAGGGATTATACGAAAGCGTCGCGGAGGCAAAGATGCAAAGAGGTGACGCACCGCCGGATTGAATCTCTTCTTTCCGTTTACCACCTTCCGTCCCGCCATCAGTATCGCAGTTCAATAAACCACTTTGTTCAGCGGATACTCCGTCACGCCTTCGGCACCGGCTGCCTTGAGCGCGGGGATCAGTTCACGAACAACGTGTTCGTCAATGATTGTCTCGACCGCCACCCATCCTTTGAGACTCAGATTGGCGATGGTGGGATTGCGTAACGAGGGAAGATTCTTCAGCAGCGCAGGCAGGTCCTTTTCGCGGATGTTCATTTTCAATCCAACCTTGGTCTCCGCCTCAAGCGCGCCCTTGAGCAACATGGACATTGTCTCGATCTTCTGACGCTTCCACTTGTCCTTCCACGCGGAGTGATTCGCGATCAGCCGCGGCGTGGAACAAAGCAGTTCGTCCACGATTCGAAGTTTGTTCGCCCGCAGGGACGAACCCGTTTCCGTGACTTCCACAATGGCATCCACAAGTTCGTGGGCCTTGACTTCGGTTGCGCCCCAGGAGAACTCCACCTCGGCCTTCACGCCGTGCTTCTTCAGATACTTCTTCGTCAGGTTGACAACCTCCGTGGCAATCCGTTTGCCCTGCAAATCCTTTACGGTCTTCACCGGGGAATTTTCCGGCACACACAACACCCAGCGGGCGGGCTTGCGGGAGACCTTGCTGAAAAGGAACTCACCGACTTCGTGAACATCCGAGCCGTTTTCCACGATCCAATCATGGCCGGTGATGCCGCAATCCAGATAGCCGTGCTCGACGTAACGGCTGATTTCCTGCGCGCGGATGAGGCGGATTTCCATTTCCTCATCGTCCACGTAGGGCAGATAGGAACGGCTGCTCACGGAGATGTTCCAGCCAGCCTTGGCCATCTTTTGAATTGTTGCGTCCTGAAGACTGCCCTTGGGCAACCCGAACCGGATGATTTTCTTGCTAGCCATAAATTGTTTGTAGCTGCGGATGATTCACCCGCATACACCAAATGATTTTCCAATTTTACGAGGGTAAAGACAGCTTTTTCTTCCGGACGACGCAAACCGTAAGAAGGCTTTCTCGTTGAGACCCACAAAGGGGAAAGGCCCTGCTGGACGTAGAATTCTGCTTCAGTTGCGAATGCCTGAACCTCTTGGCGGTCAGGATTTCTTCCGAACCACCCTGCGCCCGCGCACTGCGATCTCTCTTCGCGCCAGCGTTGCCACGCACTTCGGATACAACTCATGCTCCGCTGCGTGAATCCGCGCGTGCAGCGTTTCCGGGGTGTCGTCGTCCAACACGGGCACGGTTTGCTGCCCGATGATCGCGCCGGAATCCACGCCCGCGTCCACGAAATGCACGGTGCAGCCCGTCACTTTCACGCCGTGATCCAGCGCCTGCTTCCACGCTTCAAGGCCGGGAAAAGATGGCAGCAATGAAGGATGAATATTCACGATGCGCCCTTCAAAGGCGCGAAGAAAATCCCCCTTCAGCACGCGCATGAAACCGGCGAGCACAATCAGATCAACCTTCGCCGACTGCAATGCCTCCACAAATGTGCGCTCGGCATCTTCGTCGAGCTTGGTGCGGAATTTCCCGGGCGCAACGAATCGTGCAGGCAGATTCCTCTTCTGCGCGTGCTCCAGAATTCCCGCGCCTTCAACGTCGCTCAACACGAGCGCAACCTGCGCCGGGATCGCGCCGGCAGCAATGGCGTCAGCTATGGCCACAAAGTTCGATCCCCTGCCCGAGCCAAGCACGCCAATGCGGAATGTGTTGCCAGAATTCACGTTTGATGTTTACAGGCTTGATGGGCATTACAGCAAGCCTGCGCTTTGGCCGCAGCTTCCACGCTGGTTTTGGCCGGATGAACCTGACACCATTTCACTGTGAGCTGGTTGCGTTCAATCAACCGGATGCCATGAACAACGAATCCGCAAATCCTCCGCCCGGGCCGGCGACACATCGCCGCAGACCGCGTTACTCCGGCAAGAATCCGCGACGCTTCGAGGAAAAATACAAGGAGCATAATCCGGAGCGCTACGCGGAGACGGTGGCCCGGGTGATGGCGTCTGGCAAAACGCCCGCCGGAATGCACCGGCCCATCATGGTCACGGAAATTCTCGAGGTGCTCGCTCCCAGACCAGGCGAAGTCGCAGCCGATTGCACCCTCGGCTTCGGCGGCCACGCGCAGGAACTCCTGGCACGATTGCAACCAGGCGGAAAACTTTTCGGCCTGGACGCAGATCCGATTGAACTGCCGAAGACACTGGAGCGGATGCGCGGCCTGGGTTTCGGCGCAGATTTGTTCACAGCCCATCGCAGCAATTTTGCGGGCCTGCCCAAGGTCCTCGCAGAGGCAGGAGTCGAAGGCGTGGACCTGGTTCTTGCCGATCTTGGGGTCTCCTCGATGCAACTGGACGATCCCGCGCGCGGCTTCTCCTTGAAGCTTGATGGACCTCTCGACATGAGGATGAATCCGCAGCGCGGCCAGCCAGCCTCTGCGCTGTTGGAAAAAATCCGCCCCGACGCCCTGGCTGTGCTGCTGGACGAAAATGCGGACGAGCCGGAAGCCGTAGCCGTGGCAAATGCACTCGCGGGTAAACGATTTGAAACCACCACGGCGCTCACGTCCACGATTCGCGCACTGCATTTGAGGGCACTCGGCGAGGATCGCGAACTGACCGTGCGCCGCGTCTATCAAGCGTTGCGCATTGCGGTAAACGACGAGTTTTCCTCGCTGGACAGCTTTCTGCGGATTCTGCCGTCCTGTTTGAACCCTGGCGGAAGGGTGGCTATTCTTACATTCCACTCGGGCGAAGATCGGCGGGTGAAAAAGTCGTTTGAGGCCGGATTGCGCGCCGGGAGTTATTCAGAGATTGCGAACGAGGTCATCCGGCCATCGGCGGAGGAGCGCCATTCCAACCCGCGCTCATCTCCCGCGAAGCTGCGTTGGGCGAAGGTGTGACGACACTGCAATTCAGATCGGGCTTTCTGACGACTTCTATTCTTGTGCCCTTTGCGCTTTTTTGTGGCGTCAATCCAGACCACGTTCCAGCAAATCATCCTCGTCCAGTCCAAGGTAGTGTCCAAGTTCGTGCAGGTAGGTGGTGTGAACCTCGTCGAGGAATATCTCCTCATCCTGTTCCGAAAACTCCCAGAGATTTTCGAGATAAAGAATGATCTGGGGCGGCATTGGCACATGATGCTCCTCCGTAAAGACAGCTCCCGTGAACAACCCCAGGGTGTCCGCCCCAATCCCGTCGGCAATCATTCCCGCGTGCGGCACGCGTTCAAATGTGATGGCCAGTTTCCTGGCTCGCTCGCGCAAGTCAGGGGGAAGTGCGGCCAGCGTGGCTTCGATCTCCTCCATCGCCAGCGCTGACAGTTTCGTCCACTCGGCAGTATCACTCACGACCGTGATCTCTTGCGGGCACGGGTTTTCTGGAAGGCGCGGAGCGTGGCAGGATTCTTCTCAAAATAACCAGCCAGATCCGAAAGCATCTCAAGGGTTGCTGGGCTCAGATGATGTTCAATGCCTTCGATGTCCTCCCCCTGGGTGGCCGCATCAAGACCGAACAATGAAAAAAAACGGGAGAGGGTTGCATGACGGTTCTGAATGTCACGCGCCACACCCCGACCCTTGTCCGTGAGAATGAGCCCGCGATACTTCTCGTACTCCACGTAGCCCGCGCGGCTGAGCTTTTGGACCATCACAGTCACCGATGCCGCGCGAACCTTGAGCGATGCGGCGATGTCCGCCACGCGCGCATAGCCCTTGGCCTCGATCAATTCATGGATGCGTTCAAGATAATCTTCCGCGCTCTGGCTGGGGCGTGTCATCGCTGGCATTGCCTGCGGATTAAACACGGTTTAGTCGATGAAACGAAAGCAAATGTTTCTGGGCGGCTGCCGACCACATAAATCTTCATCTCCTCAAAGTCGGTGAGAACGCCCAGCGGAACGGGTTTGTTCCAAGCGTAGCGTTTGGTTTGAAACGCGTAGCGGGCGGAAAGTTCTTCGGCGGGTTTCTTGGCTTCGCACACGAAGCGGGCTTGCTTGTCGGTGCGGAAGAAATAATCGGCGCGCTTGCGTCCGCCGCCGATCTGCGTGGCGCTTTCAATCTCGACCTCGCGTTCCTGCTGGATCAGTCCCGCGCGGTTTTCCAAGTCCCAGCCGAGCGCCCGGAAGAAGAGATTGAGGAAATCGTCGCGCAATTGGGCTTCGGCGTAGCCGGGTTGCTTGAGTTCAGTAAGGCGCTTGCCAAAGGATTCCACCAGCCGGCTCAATTCCTTCTCAAAATCTTCAAAGCTGGTGGTTGCGGACATGAGTGCGAGGCTAGGGAATCATTCACGCACGGTCAACGCGCTGCTGACACCAAGCGATGATTTTGGAGAGTTTTTCCCGGCTCGACGTGGCGGGTTGTAATGAAAAATCCCGGCGTTGTCAGCCGGGATTTATCAGCCATGACCGCAAGGCGCTTCACGCGCGAAGATTTCAGCCCTCCACGTGGATCGGCAGCTTCAAACCGGAAAGCGAGGCGAAGTTCCGCAGCCGCTCCAGGATGAGCGGCGTGATCTTGGTGCCGGCCCCGACAATCAAGATGTCCTGCTTGGTCACGATGTTGGCAGACAATACGTGCCCGGCGCGCAATTCGGAAAAGTCCAGCGCCACCGGACTTTTGACCGCCGCCTCGGGCTGATTTCCGGTTGTCAGTTCAAAGCAGGTCGCCACTGCGTCGAGCACTCGTGAATCATAATTACCGTGTCGCTGCCGGAGTTGCTCCAGCGCCTTGAACCTGGGAATTTTTCTGGCTTCGAGTTTCGCAAGGTCGGTGAGCGCGCGAAGAATGCGGGCTTCCAACGGAATTTCCTCGCCCTTCACCGCGTCGGATGGAAAACCCGTGCCGTCAAAGTTTTTGTTCTGATAAAGGACGATGCGCGCCACGGCTTCGAGGCGGGGAATCTTGCTCAACAAATCATGGCCCACCTGCGGCACGCGGGCGACCGCGTCTTTTTCCGCCCCGGTCAAATCGAGTTCCGCGTGGACTTTCTGGTTCAACTCGGCGGGCAGACTCACGCAACCGATCGGGCAAAGCATCGCGGCCAGATCAATTTCCCAGGTGGATTTGAGTTGCAACAATTGCGCCACCTGGCGGGCCTGATCGCGCACCGCCTGCCCGCGACCAAACGAAGCGGGATCGGAGAGCGAGAGGATTTCCATCAGCACTTTGACGCTGCCGTTGAGCGTGTTCTCCAGCAGTTCGCGCTCGGCGGTGATCAACCGGTAATGCTTGATGCCGCCGGTCAGGACTTCCGCCAGCCGTTCCGGCGGACAAGGTTTGTTGAGGAACTGAAAAATCTGCCCCTTGTTCACGGCGTCCGTGGCGGTCTTCTGATCCGCGTTGCCGGTGAGCATAACGCGGACAGTGTCGGGATATTTCTGCCGGACGATGTTGAGAAACTCGACCCCGTTCATGCTTGGCATCTGCATGTCTGCAACGATGACCGCGTAAGGGCACTCGTTTTCGATCATCTTCAGTGCGGCGAGCGCTCCGACGGCTGTATCAAGGTCGAATTGTTTGCGAAGGTTGCGTTGGATGCCCGTGAGAATGTTGGCGTCGTCGTCAATGCAAAGGACTTTGTTGTTCATAATTCAATTTGTTGTAATGGTGCCGGCGCAAAGTTCTTTTTGCCAGACGGTCGCGTGGTCGCCGAGCGACAAGCGACACAAATAATCTGAATCCCATGCAGGTAGCGTGCCGCCTTCCGCCTTCACAAGGGCATTTGCGGCGTGAACGGCGGTCAATGGCGTGAACGCAGCGTCGGCACTGTGTTTCGGCTGATGATGCAACGCGATGGCGTCCACCACCGGGACAGGCAATCCCCACAGACCGAGCAAATAGCCGCCCACATCCGCGTGATTTGCACCAAACGCCTCGTGTTCGGCGCCGAGCGGATCCGCGCCCTGCGCTTGCGCAGCCTGGATGGTCTTGCCGTATTGATCGGGGAAGTTGAACGCGAGCACAGTTTTGCCCGCATCGTGCAGCAGTCCGGCCACAAAGGCTTGATCCACAATTTTCAAATCCGCCTTCTCCAATTGCGCAATGCGCTTGGCGGCAGCGGCGGTGCTGAGACTGTGATTCCACAAGGCGGAAAGCGAAAAGCCATCGGTCTTCACAGATTCGTATTGCGAGAAAGCGTTCAGCGACAGCACGAGGGATTTGATCGTGTCCAAACCCAGGAAAGACACGGCATCGGTGGGATTGGAAACCTCGCGCCGCAACCCAAAGAAGGCCGAGTTGACCAGCTTGAGAATTTTCGCCGTCATGCCGGGGTCTTTCGCGATGATGACGCCGACGTCCTCCAGCGCTGCCTCCGGATCGTTCATCTTCTCAATGATCTCGCTGTACAGCGACGGTACGCTCGGCAAGTGATCCATGCGGGCGACGAGCTGTTGCAGGTGCGCGTTCTTGACGGAACCTTCCAGCTCCATCGCGCGGCGGACCGTGGCGCGCAACGCTTCGGGGTCGCACGGCTTGGAAAGAAATTGATGTGTCGAGCCGACGCATTGCAGGATCAACTCCTGATCCGCGTGGCCGGAAAGAATCAGGCGCACGGATTTGGGAAAACGCTTCGCGACCTCGGCGAACAGTTGCGCGCCGTTCATGCCGGGCATCCGCATGTCGGACACCACCACATCCACGGGCGTTTTTTCCAGGAATGCGAGCGCCTTCGCGCCGCTGTCCACGAAGGTCATGTCCCAGTCGTTGCGCATGGCCCGCATGGAGCGTTGCAAGCCTTGCAGCACCATTTCCTCGTCGTCCACAAACAGAACAGTTTTTTTCATGCGCAGACCTCTTTCTCCTCGGGCGCGGTTTTTTCAATCGGAACAATCGGGATTCGGATGATGAACACCGTTCCTTTGCCCATCTCGGTCTCAAATGAGATTGTCCCGCCGTGTTTGTCCACAATCACGGAACGCGCGATGGCCAGCCCCTGCCCGGTGCCTTTGCCGACGCCCTTGGTCGTGAAAAATGGATCGAAGATTTTCGCGCGCGCGTGTTCGGGAATGCCCGTGCCCGAATCGCGCAGGCGCACTTCCGCCCAATCGCCGTCGTGTTTCGTGGTCACGGTGATCGTACCCTTGGTGGATTCGCCTTCCTTGATCGTGTCAGCGATGGCGTGTGCGGCGTTGACGGTGAGGTTGAGAACCACCTGGTTGAATTCTCCCGGCAAACAGATCACCGGCGGAAGCGTCGGATCGAACTCCGTCACCAGTTCGGCGACGTATTTCCATTCGTTGCGGGCAACGGTGAGTGTGCTGTCAATGCAATGGTTCAAATCCACCTGCGTTTTCTCCGCAGTTCCCGGATGTGAAAACTCCTTCATCGCGCGGACGATCTTGGCAACACGCTCGACACCTTGCAGTGATTGCTCCACGGCCTTGGGAATTTCCTCGATGAGATAATCCACATCCGCCTTCTTGAGGGCTTCCTCGGTGGATTGAAGCAACTCCGGAGTGACGCGATTTTCACGAAACGCATCCAGCAATTGTCGCGGCGCGCTCAAGACGGGTACAAGTTCCATGAACGAGTCGCGCACGAACTGGGTGTTGTCGCCGATGTATTGCGTGGGAGTGTTGATCTCGTGCGCCACTCCGGCAGCGAGGCGGCCGATGGATTCGAGTTTCTGCGCCGAATGCAATTGCACCTCCATCAACTTTCGTTCCTCGTCGGCCTGACGGCGTTCGGTGATGTCGCGCGCGACAATCAACACGCCTTCAATCTCGCCGTTCGCGTTGCGGAAGGGAGCCCCATGTGATTCAAGCAGGCACCAGGAGCCGTCCTTGTGCTGCATCCGATATTCGAGCACTTCGCCGACACCGGTCTCGGTGGTCTTGCGGGCGGCGGCAATCACCTTGTCGCAATCTTCCGGGTGAATCTGAGCGAAGGCGAGCGTGGCCTGGAGTTCGTCCCGGCTGTAACCCAGCAACCGCTCATACGACGGGCTGTTGTAAAGTCGTTTGCCTTGCGGATCCACGATGGCGATGAGGTCGGCGGCGTTCTCGGTGATCAGGCGGAAGCGTTCCTCGCTCTTGGTCAACTGTTCGGTGCGCTTCTGGATGGTGGCTTCCAATTCCGCCATTTGTTTGCGGGTTTGCTGGAGCAATTTCCATTTCTCCGTGAGCGCGCCGGCCAGTTGCAACACTTCCACGTTGTCGAACGGCTTCTTCAAAATCACCAGCCGGTCGGAATGGCCGAGTTTCCGGGTCATGTCGTCCCACGAATAATCGGAATACGCCGTGCAGATGACGACCTGCAAATCCGGATACACCTCCCAGATGCGCGCGATGGTTTCGATGCCGTCCCAGCCCGGCGGCATCCGCACGTCCACGAACGCCATCGCATACGGCTGTCCTTCCGCCTGCGCTTTTTGTACGAGCGCCAATCCTTCCCGGCCCTGGTAAGCGGAATCAATCGTGTATCGTGGTCGTGATGACGGCTTGGAAGTGCTGGTTTCGCCAAACAAACTTTCCTCTGCCGTGTCGAGCGATTCAGTATCACCGTCACCGAAGATTTTCCTGAAATCCTCATGGATCGCCCGGTTGTCATCAATCACGAGGATGCGTTGTTCGGGGAAGAAATTGGTTTCGTTCATAAGTTGCCTGGGTCAGGAAAAGTTGTTGTCGCCCTCTCCCCCCTCACACAATGCACCCCGGGTGAGGGGGGTGGAGGGGGGAGAGGGCCAATGGTTTTTCGCGCGTTTTTTGTCATCAAGACAACCGCGCACCATGTTCGCCAGTTTTTCCGGCGTGTAAGGTTTGGGTAGAAAGTGGTCTCCCTCCTGCAACACGGCGTCGCGATCCGCCATTTCCAGGCTGTAACCGCTGCAGTAAATCACCTTGAGCCCGGTCTTTTGCGCCTGCAACCGTTGCGCCAGATCGTAACCTGAAACCCCGTCCGGCATGACCATGTCCGTCAGCAATAGATCAATATCCGCCGCGTGCTCAGGCCAGACCTTGAGCGCATCCGCACCGGAAACCGCCGTGATGACGCGATAGCCGTAACGTTGCAGCACAGTGCGTGTCAGCTTGCGCAGGGCCGGCTCGTCTTCCACCAGGAGAATCGCCTCCTTGCCCCCGACGACCGTCGCTGGCAACCCGGAAGGCACGGATGATTTTGCCGGCGTGGAGTTGGCGGGGAAGAACAACTTGAACGTCGTCCCCTGATTCACCGCGCTCTCGACTTCAATCCAACCTTCGTGCTGCTTGACGATGCCATACACGGTGGCGAGACCGAGGCCGGTGCCTTTGCCGACCTCCTTGGTGGTAAAGAACGGCTCGAAGATGTGGGGCAAAATTTCCGCCGGAATTCCACAGCCGCTGTCCGTCACATTGAGGCATAAGAATTTTCCCGCCCGGGCCTGGGAATTTGACCCCGCCATCTCATTGGTGAATTCCACCGCCGCCGTGCTTATCAGCAACCTCCCGCCGCGCGGCATGGCGTCGCGGGCGTTGACGACGAGATTCAACAACACCTGTTCGATCATGGCGCGATCCGCCACCAGACCGGAATCAGCCGGCGCATACTGGAGTTGCAAGGCGATGTCCTCGCCGAGAATGCGATGGAGCATTTTGGTGATGAGGCCGATGACCTCGTTGAGATCCAGCAATTCGGACTGCAACACCTGCTTGCGGCTGAACGCGAGCAACTGCCGCGTAAGATTTGCGGCGCGTTCCGCCGCCCCGTCTATCTGTTGCATCGGCCCGCGCACTTTGTGATCCAGTGTCTGATCCGCCAGCAGACACTGCGCATAACCCCGGATAACAGTGAGCATGTTGTTGAAATCATGCGCCACGCCGCCCGCAAGCTGGCCGATGGCTTCCAACTTTTGCGACTGCCGGAAATTCTCCTCGGCGCGCTGGCGTTCGGCGATTTCCTTCCGGAGTTTCTCGTTGGTTGTTTGCAGTTCACTCGTCCGTGCAGCCACCCGATGTTCCAGTTGGTCGGTCTTTTCACGGGTCTGCTGAAGCAATCGCCACTTTTCAGTCAGCGCGTGGGCCAACTGCAACACCTCGATGTTGTCGAAAGGCTTTTTCAGGATCACGAGCCGGTCGGAGTACCCGAAACGGTTCAGTATCTCCTCCCACGAGTAATCCGAGTAAGCCGTGGCGAAGACGATTTGAAGGTCCGCGTCTTCTTGCCAGAGATGGGTCATGGTCTCAATGCCGTCCCAGCCGGGGGGCATACGACTGTCCACGAACGCCATGGCGTAGGGTTGGCCGGCCTGGGCCGCGCGCCGGATCATTTCCAGCCCGTCCTGACCCTGAAAGGCGAAATCAACATGGAAAAGCGGCATCGGCACCACCGACGCAGCGTTCTCAAACAAGGAATACTCGGCCTGCCGCATTGTTGAGGTGGATTCCGCCGCGTGGGTAAATATCTTGCAAAAATCCGCGTGGATGCCCGGATTGTCATCAATGACCAGGATATGACGGTGATGGTTGGTTTCACTCATAAAGATGAGTCCTAAGGCTGCACGGGTAACTCCAGTGTAAAAGTGGCTCCCTGACCGGGACCATAGCTTTGGACATTGAGGTTGCCACCCATTTCCCGAGCGGCATTGGCGGCGTTGTGCAGGCCGAAACCGTGGCCGTCCTTCTTGGTGGTGAAACCGTGGTTGAAAA
>JABFSR010000277.1 GCA_013140495.1 Verrucomicrobiota bacterium | reverse complement strand
CGTGAACGTCGAATTCGCAATCGTGCTCACCCATCCGGCGCTGCTCGTGCCGGAGGTGCCAAAGTGGGTTTCTCCGACGAGGTTTGTGGCGGCGTTGAAGAATTGCACCGTCAATCGCATGTCCGGGGCGCTGAGATTGTACATTTCATACCACTGGACATTCAACACGTCGCCGTTGGTTGCATTGCCGCCGAGGCTGACATCGGAACGCCACTCGCCAAAGTCAATCGCACTGTCGTCCACGACAGCCAATGAATGGCTGGAACTGACGGCGTTGTCGGCGATCACCTGGCAGATGTTGCTGCCGCCCCCTGCCCCGCCGTCACGGGTCCAATTCGTAGGCGTGCCGTTGGTCAGACCGAGGTTGCTGCCGGTCTCGAAAGTCGAGTTCACCCAGAAATTGTTTGGCAGCAAGGCAGCGTAGGCGGGACGGGGCACCACCAACAGCGCGGTTATACAAGCCAACGGGACTCCGACTTTCATGACGTTCATATTGTGTACTTTCGGGGCTGCCGGTGGGATTTCCGGCCTCGGTGTGAATCACTCTCCACTGGTTCTCTTGCGAAGACGTTTTTTGAACTCGCACGGGACTGATGTTCCAAAGGCGAAGAATTGTCTGCCGATCTTCCTGTGACTTCGCTTGAAAAATAGCGCGCCGCACCCACGGTGGGCTGCGGCGCGCTCGAGTCTAATTTGGTATTAACGCGCCATCCTGCGGCGGCGAATTGCATTCACTCCAACCAATGCGCCCATGCCCAGCAAGGCAATGCTGGTGGGTTCCGGCACGACGGAGACGGAGAGATCATCAATGAGATAGCTCCCGATTGTGGAATCTCCACCGCCGGACACCAGTTGCAGGCGCACATACACCGTGTCTGCAGCGACCACAATTGGCCCTAGTAAACCGGCATTTCCACCACTTAATTCATTCCGCGTCGTGAAGCTGGAGTCTGCCAGTGTGCTCACCCATCCGGAGCTGTTGCCTGATACGACGAAATGGTGGTCGCCGCTGTTGGGGCCGCCGCCGCCGCCATCCAACAACCGCAGCGTCAGACGCATCTCACCGCCGCTGATGTTAAACATCTCGTGCCAGTGCAAAGCGAGCACGTCGCCGGCGCTGGCGAAGCCGGCGATGGCGAAGTCGGAATACCATTCGCCGAAGGCCCCGGCGACGGGTTTGACCACGCCCAGCGAGTGCGAACTGCTCACCGAGTTTCCCGTGGACCAGTGAAGGATGCTTGCGTCAGCGCCGCCGCGGTTCCAGTTGTCGGGCGTGCCAGTCTCTGGCGGTATGCCGGGCGTGCCGGCTTCGAAGGTTGGGTTGTGCCAGAAATTGCCGGCAGGGACATCCGCCTGCGCCGAAGCGGCGAAACACAGCGCGATGGCGATGGCGATGGGGAAGAGTTTGGTCTTTATCGGTTGCATAGAATGTACTTGTTGTTTGATTTTTGGGAACTGCGAACTCGAATTTACCAGCTTCCTGAATCCGGGCCAGTCAGCTATTCTGCTGACAGACCGGAATCTGACGTGATCCGGGAATTCCGGTGAACAATCTGAACACGCTCGTCCTTGAACACCACATTGAGAAGCTTCTCCGCACCAATTCTATCGGACATGCTACACGGCTTCTCGCAGGATTTAGTTCGCGGGCGACGATGGCCTGATGTTCAGCCAGAGTGACACCACGCTTCTCCTTGAAATTGATGTCCGGTCAGCGTTTATTCGGCAGCACCGGCCACGGCAGCCAGTTCATATCCAAGGCAACGTTGTAAACGCTGCGCAAATAAATGTTCGTGGAGACCGAGCCAAATCCCCGCAATCTCCGCATTGGCAAACTCTCAGACAATATGAGTCGGAATTGAATCAGGACTACGGACTTCTCTTACTTCAAGCATGCACACATTGTAAGAGTCATGTGTGTCCCCATTTCCGCCGGTGGCCACAATCGAGTTCAATCATACCCACAACTCAGGATTGCGTTGGCAAGCCCGGCCTGACAGGTAAATGGACGTAGCGCGCGATGGCCTCGGTGCGGGAGCGGACGTGAAGCTTCTCGTAAATCCGACGGATATAGGTGTTCACCGTCGGCACAGCCACGTTCAGGGTATCGGCGATTTCCTTGTAGAGATACCCTTGGGCGAGCAGTTGGAGCACTTCGTTTTCACGCGCTGAAAGGGCCGCGACTGCGGGGCCGGGCGGGTTGACTTGATGGAACGCCTTCACAACCTTGCGGGCGATATTGGTCGTCATTGGCGATCCACCAGCTTGAACATCACGAATGGCCGCCATCAGCTCCGCACGTGACGTGCGTTTGAGCATATAACCAGCAGCCCCGGCTTGCAGCGCCTGGAAAATGTGATCCGAGTCCTCGTAAACAGTCAGCATCACGAACTGAGTCTCGGGCAGAAGTGGTTTCAAGCGGCGCACACATTCCACGCCGTTCATGCCCGGCAGGTTGATATCCATTAACACCACGTGTGGCTGGCGCTCGGGAATCGTGACCAAAGCGTCTTCGGCCGATCCGTGGTCGCTCACGCACCGCAACCCGCTGGCGCGGTTCACCCAGTCCACCATAATCTCACGAGCCTTGGGGTCGTCTTCCACAATCGAAACACTCGTTTGCACTTTCTTATTCATAACAGCTCCCCAAGGCTGGCGCGTAGTGCAAATTTTGATGACAAAGAATTCATGAATTTTCGCGGGTAACCCTGGCAGAATCCGGAAGCGGGATGAAGAACTCAACACGGGCGCCTTCGCCCGGAGCGCTATGTATCTCGCTGCGTCCATTGATCTGAGCCAGTCGGGAGCGGAGGCTGCGCAAACCGTTGCCGGGTGACGGACGATTCTTGTCCGGGTTACTGTTCAAACGCTTCGGGTCGAAACCCCTGCCATTGTCTGCAATCTGAAGCTTGAACCCCCCAGGCACGAGTTGGAGCGCCACACGAACTTCGCTGGCTCCGGAATGTTTGACCGCGTTATGTAGAGTTTCCTTGAATGCGAGAAACAAGTTGTGCCGAACTTCTGAGCGCACGGATAACTCGGGTAATTCAAGGGGCAGCGCCAGACGGCAGCGGATCTGTGCTGTGCCGAGAAAATCCTGTGCGAAACGTGAAATATAGTTTGTCAGTGACTCCAGCGTGTCGTGGCGCGGGTTCACAGCCCAGACAATTTCGTCCATGGAGCGGGTCAATTCACCAGTGGTGGCCTGGATCTGACTCAGGTTTTCGGCGGTCTTGTGTGAAATGTTCATTTCACCCACCGCGGCTTCACTCAACATGCCGATGCGCGTCAAGCTCGCGCCCAGATCATCGTGAATGTCCTGTGCAATGCGGGACCGTTCGCGTTCGAGTTCGTGTTCGCGGGCGATGCGTTCGAGTTTGCGACGCATTCGCCGACGCGATTCCAAAAAGACCCCGCCGCCGACCGTGATGACAGCCGCGAGCGCCAGAACCGTGTTGAACCACCACGTCTGAAAAAATCGAGGCAATATCTCGATGGCCATCGCATCACCAATTTCATTCCAGAGGCCGTCACTGTTGCTCGCGATAACCCTGAAGACGAATTCGCCCGGGGGCAGAGAAGAATAAGTCACCTGTCTTTGGGTGACACCTTCGGTCCATCCTAAATCGGATCCTTCGAGTCGATATTTGAATTGCACCCGCGACGGCGACGTGAAACTCATGCCTGTAAATTTTATCACCAAAGACCGTCGCCCGGGCGGCACCACGATGCCACGGGTTGGTGAATTCTCCTGCTTTGATCGTCCCACAGGACGATTCGTGATAACCACTTGCTGTCCATCAACGAGAACTTCCTCAATCAAGACAGGAGGAGGAATCCGATTGGGTCGCACGGAAGTTGGGTTCAACACAGCAAGCCCTCGTGCAGTAGGAAACCACAGCCGCCCGTCAGGCGACTGAAATCCCGACGGTGTGAAACCGCCCGAACCCGCAAGAGTGGTCATGCCCTCCGCCTTGCCGAAAACGAGCGCCCGGAGGAAGTTCGTCTTGCCATCGGCGCAATTGTTGAGTTCCTGCCTGCCAACGCGGAACAATCCATTCTGGGAGTTAAACCAGAAGTTTCCCAAACCATCCTCCTCGATGTGGTCAATGATGTTGTTCGGCAAACCGTGCTCGGCAGTTATGGTTATGAAGCGACCGTCTTTGAAGCGACACACGCCATGTTCAAGCGTGCCGATCCATAAGACACCTTCGCCATCATAGTGCAGCGACAAAATGGAGTTGTGATCCAATCCCTCAGCCCGCCCGTACGATGTAAATTTGCCGTCATGAATTCGGCCCAAACCAGAACCTTGGGTGCCAAACCAGATTTCTCCGGGCGCACCAGATTCAATGGCGCGGACTGCGCCTGCAGCCGCATCACCAAACCCCGCGAATCGTTCGAGCTTGTTGCTCGCGTAACGTATCAGGCCAGCCTCCGTACCGATCCAAATCGTGCCGGGCGGAGATTCATGAAGCGCGGTCACTGGCTCCGACAGCTCCGCAAGCTCGAACTGACGTACGAATTTTTCCCCATCGAATCGGAACAATCCGCCGCCCCACGTACCAGCCCAGAGATGATGACTGTTGTCTTCCATTACGGACCAAACAAAGAGGTTGGACAACCCTGTGTTCAAACCGAAATGAGTCCATTCGTCACCTTTCTTGCGGTAAACACCAGCCCCTTCGGTCGCTGCCCAGATCGCGCCGTCATGGGTTCTAGTAATACCCATCACCGGTCGGCCCTCCCAATCATCCGGCGGAGCCAACATTGCAACTTTGCGTTCGCGAAGCAGCACCAACCCCCCGCTTGTGCCGACCCAGATGTTATGCTCTCGATCTTCAATGAGGCAACGAACCCAGTCGTGGGACAAACCATTGGTCCGGCTTAAACAAAACCAGCCACCGGATTCATCCACCACGTACAAACCTCCGAGCAAAGTGCCGACCAGCACACGGTGGTTGGAGGTTTCGAGCATGGTCGTGATGAATGAATCATCCCAACGAAATGGACCAAAATCCTTGATCCATTTCTCCCCGTCCCATCGACGCAACCGGTTGACCCCCGCCACCCAAAATCCGCCTCCAAAAGCACGCGTCAGTTGGGCATGATAATCACCGTCAAAGGTCTCTGGTTGATAGCCGTTTTGTGTAATCCGGGCCGCCAGCCCGTTGCGCAATACATAGAGGCGATGATCTGCATCCGCTGCCAAAGAGGGTTTCATGGTTGGCTCTGCCGCCATTTGCGGTAGCGGTTTGATCAGGAAAAAATCTCGCAAGCGAACAGCTTCACCGCGCAGATTCAGCACCCACAGATCGCCATGCTCATCGTTCCCGAACGCCACCACGTTGGCGTTTCCCCAAGACTTGTCCAAAGCTACCGACTCAAATCGCCCCTCCACGTAGCGGGTTACTTCTCCCCGGTCATGGCCGATCCAGACTACTCCCTGAGCGTCTTCGTACAGCGCAGTGATGCGGCTATCGTCGAGTCCCTTGGTGTTGGCGGTATCGAAAACCTTGAAGCGATCTCCGTCAAACTGAGCGATGCCGTGATACGTGGCAACCCAGATGTATCCATTGCGCGTCTGGATGAGAGCCGTCACTGTGTTGTGCGGCATTCCGTTGTCCGTCGTCCATGTCTCAATCGCAAAGTCTCCGTTCAAATCTGATGCGCCACGGCAAACCGTGGACGGAATCGCCAAACCAAGGAAAGCCGCAGCCAAGAATGCCCATAGGATGAGTTTATTGAAGCTGGGGGAAGGCATTTGAATTGTGTGGAGTTCTACCTCTTTGATCGTCGGTTATCAAGCTTCGCCAGATTGGGCAACCGTCCCAGATGCTACCTTTGGCTGTCGGGCCGATTTGAATCCGCCTCGATTACGTGGGAATGCGCGATTGTAATGAGTTTTGACGACGTGTCAGTTTCCTATTTGGTGATAACGTCACCACCGTAACCAGTGCCAACAAAACCAAACGAAAATTACGGGTGAAGACCGATTCACCGCAACCAACAACCCATGAAACTCGATATGAATAACAAACCAAACACACAATTGCCTTCACGTTGGCTCTCTGCAATTTGCGCGCTGGCGGTAGCGGGTTCGACAGGTGTAAGCCTGGCGCAAGACTTTGTCATCAGCAACTTCGACACTGAGGATGGTGTCACTAACAGCATCAGCGGATGGAAGCTCAATGGTGGCCGACCAACGACCTTGGTTTGGTCACCCACAGTGGATTCCGATAACAGCCCCTCCTCCGGATCCATGTATGTGACGGTTAACTGGAATCCCACCAATGGCAACAATTATCAGGAATCTCAACTTTCACGAGGCCATGAGTACGACTGGCCCTATCTCAGTCTTGCTTCTTACGCCAATTTTGAATTTGACATCAAGGTAGATGTGGCAAATTCCGTTCTGGCTACGAACCTTGATGGCATACCCGTCAGTTACGTTGAAGCTGAACCGATCATTCAACAGTGGGACTGGACTCCGTTGGGCAGCACCAGCATTCCGAATTCAAGCGGTTGGCTCCACATTGTGAGGCCATTGGGTGGGGCCACGACAATGGCGAACCCCATCCTGTCACTGCATTGGGGTTGGTTGCAAATTCCGGCGGGTGACATCAGCTATTGGATCGACAATATCAAACTCGTCACCCCACCCCAGCCTCCTCCAGCAATCGTTATCAAACCATCAACTGGTGGCCTCCAGGTTCTGGCTTCACAAACCAGCGGGTCAAACCCGGAATACAATCGCCAGATGATTTACACGAAGAATGCATCTTCCTGGGTTGGTTACGCGTCGCCTTCCGCTCCGGTGGAGTATGCCATCACGATTACCGACTACCCGGGGGCGGCGACTTACAGCAACTTTCTGACTCAGGTGTTTTTTATTCCGAACAGTTCAATGCAGTACGGCCAGGGGGATGGAGCTGTGGATTGGAATACAACCAACAACCTCGTGCTTGTCGTTTCAGACAACTCCGACGGCACGGCGAATGCCTCGCTCGCCTACAAGACCAATACACCAAACAGCAATCCGACAGCCACACTCGGGACGCTGGGTGCCGCCAGCGTGCTTGGCAAGTGGAGTGTGGTCTTCAGCAACAACACCGATGTTACCATCGTGGCTCCCAACGGCGCTTCCACCAACATGGTGATTCCATCGGATGTTGCGTCCATATTTGCCGATCCACTCACCACATACATCGGCATTCTGCCGAACAAAGTTCCCAACGTCGGACAGAAGGCAACATACAGCAATATAAAGATCTCCGGCACGGGAGCTCCTGTGGATGACAGCTTCACGACTCTCGACAGCCTCACCTGGGGCATCATCGGAGATGCCACCGGCATCATACCGACTCCAGCGGACACAGCCTGGCAGTTGAACTGGAAAGCTCCGGCCATTGGAGCAACTCTCCAACAGAGCAGCAGTATCGAGGATACGAACTCATGGTCTGACTCCGTTCCACTTGGAGCAACCGTACCGGTGACTACATACGGCCAGAAATTTAGTTACATTCCGGCGTCAGCTTTGCCAGCCACAAATCAGTGTTACTTCCGGCTCGTCAAGTAGAGCGCGATAACAACGACAACTATTACTCCTTGATCATGACGCCGGTCCAATTGGGGCCGGCGTCCTTTTCTTTGGTGAATGTGCGCGCGTGATGTTTCCTGCCTCGTCGCGACAGTTATGTGTCGAGCAACTCTGTCGTAACTTTAGATGACGTGCGCCAACCGCCTGGAGTGATACTCTTGAGGAACAGTGTCACCTGGCCATGCGGTCAAACATATTAATTCAAGCATTGAGCACGCCCAGCGTTCATCGTAGGAACGACCGATTGCGGGCAATTCTCAACCAAGCATCCAAAACTTTCACCAGCGTTCGAACCTACATCAAAACAACGTTCGTCTTGAAATACTGCTCTGATTTACAAACACCACAACCGCTACTACCGTAGTAATATAATGTCACACTTGATCCGTTTGCCGTGTCGCGTTGCCCTCATTATGGGAATGATATGCCTGGCGAGCCGTGCATCCGGACAATCTTCGCTGTTGATTTACAACGACAATCTTGTGAACGGGTTTCAGGACTGGAGCTGGGCTGTGCATGATCTGAACAACACGTCTCCAACCCACACCGGCAGCAAGTCCATAAGCGTTTTCGCCACCAACTGGCAGGCCGCCTCATTTTATCATTCAGAGTTCGACACGGCCACCTATGGAGATCTTGATTTCTGGGTTCATGGCGGCAATGCAGGCGGACAGCGCCTTCAAGTTTATGCGGAAACCAACAATGGTCCTGCGGCAGCCTACACGTTACCCGGATCACTGCCCGCCAACACCTGGCAACACTTCACAATTCCGCTCACCACACTCGGCGTGGCCAGTCGCTCCAATGTGAATCGTTTCAACATCCAGTTGCGCAGTGACGGCACGACGAACGTTTTTTATCTCGATGACATTCAGATCACCGCCAAGCCCGCACCCGCATTGATCAACGTCAGCATTCAGACCACGCAAAAACTGGCGACGGCGGATCAGCGACATTTTGGGGTGAACATCGCCCAATGGGATTCCCATCTCAAATCGCCGGACAACAGCACCTCCAGCTCACTGTTGAAGGAAATGGGTTGCCTGGTGGTTCGCATGCCCGGCGGTTCGCTTTCGGACGAATATCACTGGGCAGCGCCTCCCGTCAATCCGTGGGAGGCTTCCTTTGGGGAAATGGTCCGCGTGTCAACCAATGCAGGTGTGCAGGCGTTCATAGTCGTCAATTACGGCAGCGGCACGCCGGAAGAAGCCGCAGGCTGGGTGCGGCACTCGAACATCACGAACAATCTCGGCTACAAGCATTGGGAAATCGGTAATGAATGTTACGGCCTGTGGGAACGGGACACCAATGCGTTTGATCACGACCCCTACACCTATGCCATCCGCGCCTCAAATTACATCGCACAAATGAAGGCTGCCGATCCCGGCATCAAAATCGGCGTGGTCTCGGCTCCTGGTGAGAATAGCTTCTCCAACCAGTTCAACTATCTGCATCCCGCATACAACTCGCGCACCGGCCAGACGAATTATGGATGGACACCCATCATGCTCGCCACACTCAAGAGCATGAACGTCACGCCTGACTTCCTCGTACACCATCATTATCCCGAATACACGGCCGGCAACAATCCCGCCGGTTCTTCAGACAACGATCTGACACTCCTGCAATCCACAGGCAACTGGGCCTCTGACGCGGCGAGTTTGCGCCAGATGATTGCTGACTATTTTGGAACAGGCGGAACAAACATCGAACTCGTCGTCACCGAGAACAACGCCGACGCAGGAGTGCAAGGTCGTCAATCTACCAGCATCGTAAACGGACTCTATTACGCCGACAGCCTTGCCCAACTGCTCAAGACAGAGTTCAAGGGATTCGTCTGGTGGGATTTTCGCAACGGCACGGACACGGGCGGTTACTTTGATTCCACCATCTACGGTTGGCGCACTTATGGCGACCTCGGCATGGTCAACGGCCCGAGCACTCGCCATCCGACATTCTACGCGGCGAAGCTCATGCAGTGGTTTGCGCGACCGGGAGACAAAATTCTGGCAGCCACCAGCGATTATCAATGGCTCTCCACCTATGCAGCACGGCGCGCGAATGGCTCGATCACGCTGCTCGTGGTGAACAAATCACAAATCACCGATCTCAATTCGCAAATTACTCTAAACGGATTCACCCCCGCTTCCACCGCAATCGTCCGTTCCTACGGCATATTGAACGACGAGGCTGCGCGCACGAATGGCCCGGCCACCGCAAAAGATATCAGCACGAACAGCGTCTCGATTGCGAGCGCCAGCTTCACCCGGAGCTTCCCGACGTATTCGATGACGTTGTTAACTCTCTCCCCCTCTGCTCCACGACTATCCGCCATCTCCCCCACAGCTCCAGGTCAGTTTGTATTCCAGTTAGAGGGCCAGCCAGATGTGCCCTACACAATTCAAAGTTCAACCAATCTAATCACGTGGGTTTCAGTTGCCACCAACACTCTTGTCTCCCCCACCCTCTCCGTCACAAACCCGATCACCACAAACCCGCCTCAAAAATACTGGCGGGCCGTCTGGCAGCCGTGAGCAAACCCACCCAGCGGGCTGACGACGGTATAGTGCATTTTGATGACAAGACCGGCACAGTAGGAACTGGAACCACCAACAATCCGCGCGGCATGTGGACCGTAAAAGCAGGCGACTAACACCTGCCTTCAAATAAAGGACCATGCAACCCGGCACACGCACATGTTCTTGAAACATCCGTGGTGCCCTGATCATTATCTGTGTTGAGCACCCACCCGTGCAGACCATGATGATAAACTTATGATCAGGCATACCAACCGGAGGGATTTCATCAAAACCGCAACGCTCGCCCTGCCTCTGATTGCTGCGGGATGCCACAGCGTCCCGAAACCGAAAGCGAGCGCTGCCGACTTTGTAACGATTCGCAACCGGCGATTTGAGCGGCGTGGTCGGCCGTATTCATTTTTGGGCGCGAATTTCTATCTGGCAGCCATGCTCGGCGACCCCGGCCTATCCGGAGGCCGCAAGCGCCTCGTCCGCGAGCTGGATCAACTTCGCTCCATCGGCATAACAAATTTGCGGATCATGGCTGGCTCGGAAGGTTCGTTTGCGACAGGCCACGGTCGGCGCGGGATATTGGCCCAGCCCGGCCAGTGGGACGAAGGGTTGTTGCGCGGCCTGGATTTCGCCCTCGCAGAAATGGCGAAACGCGACATGACCAGCGTCCTATATCTCACCAATTACTGGGAGTGGTCCGGCGGAATGGCGGTGTATGTAAACTGGGCCACAGGCGAGCCGATCCCCAATCCAAACCAGTCCGGCATCAAACGCACCGGCGCGGATCACATGACCTACGCAGCGCGTTTCTACGGATTGCCGCGCGCACAGGAGTTCTTCCGCGAACACATCACGCACCTTGTTACCCGTCGCAACACCGTCAGCGGTCACCGGTATTACGACGATCGGACCATCATGGCCTGGCAATTGTCAAACGAACCGCGCCCCGGCAGGGATAATTCTGCCGCCGAAGCGAATCTGCCTGCGTTCTACAACTGGATGGACGAAACTGCGCGCTTCATAAAGACACTCGCACCTCGCCAGCTCGTCAGCACCGGTAGCGAGGGCACAATGGGCTGCATCGGCAAGTCCGACGCATTTCTCAAGGCGCATCAAAGTCCGGCGGTGGATTACGCCACGCTGCACCTGTGGGTGAAAAACTGGGGCTGGTTGAAAGAGCCGCACCTTGGGGCGCAATACGAGCAAGCTGTTTCCCGCGCCACGCGTCACATCGAAGAACACATCGCTCTTGCAACTCAATTAGGCAGGCCGCTGGTGATGGAAGAATTCGGCATCAACCGCGACAACGAAAGCACCGACCCGGACAGCCCGACGACGATGCGGGATGATTATTACTCAAGGATGTTTCAGTGCGTGCTCAACTCGCGCCAGGCGAAGGGCGCGTTGCAGGCGGCAAATTTTTGGGTGTGGTCCGGCGAAGGCAGTCTGGAAGCACTCCGTCAACGACGTGCGGGCAATTCGAAATTCCGCGAACCCCTCGATCACAACGGCGTGCTGCATTCGGACCAAACCACCCTGTCGGTCATCCGAAAATACAACGCGCAGTTGGCAAGATTGGTTGGCTAAAGGCGACTCATCGCCCGGTTACAGTCAATTCAGCCAGTTGAACCTCAATCGTGGGCAACACCCGGCACTATTCTGAACATTCCTGCCGCTGGAAACTCCTTCCAAACCAAGCTTCATAAGTTCATGATCGAAACTTGGCAACCTTTGTCCACAGCGAAGCGCTTTGGTGGATCGCTCAAACACATACACAGCGCCACCTGCCGACCATCATGGTGCCGGAATGATCTCGATGCCGTTGATCTCGGGGTTGTCCACGCCACTCTCGAACGTGATGTCGAGTTTGCCGTCGGCGATGTTCACGTTGACCGTCTCGACATAAGCGCGGCGCGGGCCACCGGCTTTCACCCAGACATCAAAATCCTTGAACTCCCGGCCTTCGATGTTGAAGGAAAAGACACGACCTTCGGGCCCAGTGATGCCTTCCCATGTTTCGGCGAAATGGAGTTTCACCACATACTTGCCATTGTGCAGCGGGTGAGAAAATGAACTCATGCCCCAATGTTCGCTGCGATAGATCCCGGCATCCTTCGTGTTCTCAATCTTCATGGCGTCCTCGCGGACTGAAAATTCGCCACCATCAAAGCCGCGATCAGACAGCCAGATGTTTCCGGCAGCATCCGTGAAGTTGGTGTCAGAACCGGCATCAATGCGGACCAC
>JABFSR010000118.1 GCA_013140495.1 Verrucomicrobiota bacterium | reverse complement strand
TCCATTGTTCATGGCTGTGAAATGTTTCAAACGGGCTTTTCATAAACCAGTGTTTGTTGGGGGATGTGGTTTGTGGGTTGGATTCATCAAGGGTTATGTCCGGGGTGTGGGCCGGGTTAATGATCCTGATCTGATCCGGTACTTCCAGCGACAGCAATTGCGCAGGCTGGTTGGGAAACCAAATCTTTGGGATCAAAAGCCGGTGCTTCAATAAACCGGATCATCCGACCGACTTCAGAGACACGGCTTTTCGCCAGGACCAACCCAATCGAATGAGTGTTGCTGGTTTCATCTTTACGTTTGTTTGCGGCGTATTCCTGCTTACGGTGCCGCGACGCTGGGCCATTGTGCCGTTGTTGGTCGGGACGGTTTATATGACTGTCGGGCAGGCGATCCAGATCGGCCCCGCTTCCTTCACTGTGATCCGCTTGCTCGTGGTAGTCGGATTCGTTCGGGTAAAGACTCGCGGAGAACGGGTCGTGGGTGGATTTCGAACATTGGATCGGGCCATGATCTGGTGGGCGGTGATCGCAACGATCACGAGCGTATTCCACAAGAACCCGAGTTCGAACCTGATATCCATGCTGGGGACATCCTATGATTATCTGGGGTTGTTTTTTCTGATGCGGATTTTTATAGGCAGCATGGAGGACTTTGTGGCAATTGCGAAAGTCTTGTTGGTACTTCTGATTCCACTGGCGCTGGAAATGATCAACGAAAAAATTACGGGGAGGAATGCGTTCTCAATTTTTGGTTATGTTACCGAGATGGCTACTGTGCGCGGGGGCAAGATTCGTGCGCAGGGACCTTTCGCCCATTCCATTTTTGCCGGCACGGTTGGGGCTGTGTGTATGCCGTTGGCGATTTTGATCTGGGATAAATCCCGCAAGCGCGCGCTTGCGGGACTTGCCGTGGCGGGGATCATGGTGCTGACAAGTGCATCCAGTGGTCCGATCCTGGCGGTGGTGGCAATGGTCGTGGCGTTGTTGATTTGGAGGATTCGATCAAGATTGCGGATGATGCTTTGGAGTTTTGTCGGGATGCTGGTGGTGTTGAACTTCATCATGAATGATCCGGTGTATTACCTCCTGGCACGAATTGATCTCACCGGCAAGAGTACTGGCTGGCATCGGGCGGCACTGATTGACGCAGCTGTAAAACATCTGAATGAATGGTGGTTTGCGGGGACTGATTACACCCGGCACTGGATGCCCACCGGTGTGTACTGGACACAGGATCACACCGATATCACGAATCATTATTTGAAAATGGGAGTCTGGGGTGGTCTGCCGTTGATGATCGCGTTCATTGTTGTCATGGCGTCGGCATTTACCAGCGTGGGAAAGGCTTTGGATTTAAGCAGGAATGAGCCGCTCAAACATCAATTTCATATCTGGGTGTTGGGAGTGATCTTTTTCGGCCACGCAGTTTCATTCATTTCGGTCAGTTATTTTGACCAGACGATAGTGTTCTTTTATCTTTCACTGGCCGTCATTGGATCGGTGTATTCGGCGAAAGCCGCTGCGGCGTCGCGCAAGTCGCAGTCGAACGAAGTTCCTTTCGTTCCTCCCATTAACGAACCCTCAACACCTCATGCCTGATATTTCGGTGATCATCGTCAGTTGGAACGCCCGGGGATATCTGCGCGATTGTTTGATCTCGATCCGCGATACCGGCGGGAACTGCATCCGGGAAGTGATCGTGGTGGATAATGCCTCCAGCGATGGTTCGCCAGAGATGGTGGCGGAACAATTTCCGGAAGTTACGCTGGTCAGCACAGGCAAAAATCTAGGATTTGCGCGGGCCAACAATCTGGGCATCAAGCGGGCTACCGGGAGTTATCTGGCCTTGGTCAATTCCGACGTGGTTGTGCATCAGGACTGTTTCCAGAAGTTGCAGGCGTTCATGGAAGCTCACAGTGACGTGGGGCTTGTGGGTCCAAAAGTCTTTGGACGAGACGGACTATTGCAACGGACTTGCAGGCGACTGCCCGGAGCGTGGAACATGTTCTGTGAGATGCTGGCGCTGGACCGGGTGTTTTCCCGCTGGCCGCTTTTTTCTGGTCGGGAAATGCGGCATTGGGACCAGCAGAATCTGGCCGAAGTGGAAGTCTTGAGCGGTTGTTTTTGGGTGGCGCGTACCAGCGCGGTGAAGAAGGTCGGGGGACTGGATGAACGATTCTTTTTTTACGCGGAGGACATTGACTGGTGCAAAGGCTTCAGAGATGCGGGTTGGCGGGTGATGTTTGTACCCGAAGCCACGGCGACGCATTTCGGCGGCGGCAGTTCCTCCAATGCGCCCTTTCGCTACAGCATCGAGATGTTACGCG
The DNA here is from genome assembly GCA_013140495.1 of Verrucomicrobiota bacterium. Lineage (GTDB taxonomy): Bacteria > Verrucomicrobiota > Verrucomicrobiia > Limisphaerales > JADLHS01 > JADLHS01. Next base: position 10,127 of record JABFSR010000118.1, on the reverse strand, counting down.
CGAATCTCACTTACTGGAAAAAGCACCACGGGCTGCCAGGCATGGCTCTGTATCATCTCGTTTCTGTGATTCATTACGGGGTGCGGGTCGTTCCATTGGCATTGTTAAAAGCCATCCCATTTTCGCTCGTGCGGGAGCATGATTACAAACTCAAGGAAAACTTTGTGTGTGTCCGATGGTTGCTGACGGGTGTTGGCGTCTGACTGCCTCAAGAGCGTTTCTTAATCAAATTAATATTACTACCGTGTCTCCGATTCATCACATTTGTATTCCGTCCGGAGCTTTCAGTTCTGCTTTGTTGGAACTGTGCCAGCATCTGGGAAATGGTTTACCGGCGAAATTCGACTTCTCCAGCGATTATTCGGAGACATTTGCCGGTAAATTATTGTTCAAAGGCTCAAACAAAGGTGAGTCGGATGCGCTGCTTTGCGCACAGCCAGGAATAACAACGCTGACAGTTTCCAGTGTGGCTACAAATGCGTCCAGCGAAGAATTGTCAACGATAGTGGTGAAGTTTGCGGACGATCCAGAAGTCCCGTTCCCATTCCGGGGTCGCTCCCTTAGCGCCAAGGTGGCGGCGATACCACGAAGACTGGATGCTGCCCACGACGAAAAAGTTCTGGCGGAAACCCATGAGGGTCCGATTTGGGTGATGTCACTTCGGAATGACGTGAAGCATTACCGAACCAGCATGGTTTTACCCGTCATCCCCGATGGCGGCATCCTGCGTGATGTTCTTCAAGGTGACCGTTTTTTGGAACTGCTGCCACTGATTCATTGGTTGAGAGGAATCTGTAACGATGCCCGGTATGAAGGACCAGCGTTAAGGGCATGTTTCATGTTTGATGATCCGAATCTTCACTGGACGAGTTACGGGCATGTTGATTTCAGGGAGGTGGCTCTTGGGGCCGCGAAGGAGAATTACCATGTCTCCTTTGCGACGGTGCCCCTGGATAATTGGTTCACCCACCAACCGACCGCAAAATTGTTTCGCGAACATGCACGGCACATGTCGTTGCTTGTTCATGGAAACAACCATACTCATCAAGAGTTGGTTCGAAATTACGCGCCGGCAGAAAGCATCTTGCTGTTGAGACAAGCGATCCGACGCATTGAGAAACTGGAGCGCGTCGCAGGGGTGGAAGTGTCGCGGGTAATGGCTGCGCCTCACGGAGCCTGTTCGGAAAACATGTTGGAGCAATTGCCGAAGTGGGGTTTTGAATCCGCCACCATTTCGCATGGCTCGCTAAGAGCGCACAACAAGGGCAAGGTATGGACTCGTTCGCTGGGATTTGCGCCGTCGGAATGGATACATGATTGTCCGGTCTTGCCGCGCTGGCGATTGGCAGCTGGCGCGCAAAACACGATTCTCCTCGCGGCGTATTTGCACCAAGCCATTATTCTTGTCGGTCATCATGGAGATCTTAAGGAAGGAATCGGCTTGATGGATCAACTGGCGGGATTCATCAATGGATTGGGTCCAGTGCAATGGTTGAACATGGCGGATTTGAGTCGTGCAAATTATCGCTCATGGACTGAGGGAGGGATTATGAGATTACAGCCATTTGGGAGGAGACTTCTGATCAAAATTCATGAGGGAGTGACTCAACTGGCCGTGGAAGCTGCCGGTGGGCAGTCGCCGGGCAAATGGCGAGTTTCAAACCCGGATGGGAGCGTCATTCAATCGGGCGATGGAGACGTGATTTGCCTGCCACCTGGAATACGAGAGCAGCTCGTATGGGAGAAGGTTTCGGATATTCCCAGTGCTGCGGATGAAATCTCCACACGTCCAGCGTTGGGAGCGTTGGCAAGAAGGCTGGCCACTGAATGTCGGGACAGGATTAAAGCTTCGGTCGGACAGTAGTTGGGAGTTATTGGTTTTTTGGCCGGGTGAGGGTTGATGCGTTGTTTCGTTCAAAAGCCGGATTTAACTGTCCTGCTTTCAGAGTCAGCTTTGACTCAGCTTGAATCCCAATATGCAAAAATCCCGGGGCCGCTCCGGAGATGCTTTTTAGGTGGGAGAAACCACGGTGAATTCGGCAGTGTCCACCAGGATTACACGGGCTAGGGGTCGTAATGTTGCGATTGGTATATGTCTTGCATGTGAATCGAGTCGCCTTGGTCATGGTGTGGCAAAACCGGGGCTGATAGAAGGTGATGTGGAGTAAATCATGAGACGTAAATTGGAGCAGCAGGAGGTGGCAATAAAACCCTTGGTTGGTGTATGACCAACCGTTTACAACCAATGGACAAACCTATCCCGAGATCCCATTTGTGGCGAACCAGCGCATGCCGCGTGCTGATCTACGCATGCCTTTTCTGTTTGGCAATTCGCGCCCAATCAGCCACATGGTATGTGGATAAGAACGCCACCGGCGCGAACAACGGAGCTTCTTGGGCGAATGCCTGGCGGGACACGACATCCATCGTTTGGGCGTCCATCTCAGCGGGAGACACGATCTATCTTTCGGGCGGAATATCAGGATTGTCTTACGCCGCTTTTACGACGGGCAAGAGCGGCGTGTCGGGAAGTCGTATCAACATCCTGCGTTCATCCGAATCCGGTCGCAACGGCACTGTAACTCTTGCTTCACCGGTTCAGGTTCCAAATTCCTATATCACCATTGATGGGATCACATGGGATGGCATTGTTATGACGTGCGACTCGGCTGCGGGTAGTGGCGGCGGCGGTTCGCTTTATGTCACGGGCGACAATTTTGAAGTAAAGCATCTCAAGTTTGTCGGCAACTACGTCCTGGGGAATTCGGATCACACGATTTCGGGCGCAGCAACCTGCGACACGATGCTAATTCAGTATTGCGATTTCTACAAGACCACCGGTGAAGATCATATCAACTGGCGGGGGAACACCGTATTGACGGTGGACCATTGTGTCTTTACCACGCCCGACCCGCCGAACGATGGCTCGCACCGCGACTTGATGAATCCAGACAGCGTGCCGGGCGGCTACGATCTTAATTTTACGCACAACATTGTCTATGGGCTGGCAGCCAACGGATTTGCAATGCTGTTTCAAAATACCACTGCGGTCGGCAACATCCACATTGCCTACAATGTGTTTGCCAATTCGCCTTACGTGGTTCGATTCGGCAGCGGCAGCCAGGGTGCGCAGTCAATCGAGATGCACAACAACGTATTTTATAACACCCAGGACACGATCGTTTCGCCCGGACCTGTTCATAAAAACAACATTTACTACGGGCCTGGGTATGTGTCTTCGGGTTTGGTTCACGAATTATCCGGTTCGACTGATCATTGCATCTGGTATAACTGCGGCGATTTTCAATCTGGTACGGGCAATCTTAACAACACCAACCCGTTGTTTGTTGATGTTAACAATCCGCTTGGGGCGGACGCGATTCCATTTACGGCGGACGATGGTTTCAATTTGCGCGCGGGCAGTCCGGCCATCAACGCGGGAACTTCCACGGGCGATGCTGTGGATATTGTCGGCAATCCTATCGTCGGGAATCCTGACATCGGCGCTTACGAATACTCAAGTTCAAGCCCGTCAACGAATCCAGTAATCTCTGTGTCTCCGGCGACGCTGAATTTCGGTTCCATTCCGGTGGGAACAGTTTCAAATTTGGTTTTGAGCGTGCGCAATACAGGTGGTGGAACTTTATCGGGTACGGCCAGCGTTGCTGCGCCGTTTACGATTGTTTCCGGTGGCAGCTATTCCCTGGTCAGCAATCAGGCCCAATCCCTGACGGTTCGGTATTCGCCGACGACGGCAGGAAATCACACTGGCGCGGTTACCTTTACAGGGACGAGCAGTGGAACTGCAGGTGTTAGTGGATCGGCGTGGGCGGTTCTTCCAGGATCTTCGTTTGAAGCCATCGCAGGCACGATCACGACGCCTTTCGTCGCGTCTGCGAATTACATCTCCCAGCCGGCGGAGACAACGCTGACTGGCGGCGGTCGGGCGGTCTATGGGTTTTCCATAACTGAGGTTGGAGACTATGTGGTGCGGATCAACGTGGATGCAGCGAATGATTCTGCGGACTCGGTGTTTCTCAACATTGATGCGGAGATGACCGATCCCACGATGATCTGGGACATCCCGCTGACTGTGGGCTTTGAAGACCGGATAGCAGGCTGGCGGGGTAGCGGCAGCTTCGATTCTCCGCAGTTTCCGATCAAACATTTCAGTTTAGGAGTTGGGACGCATCAACTCATCATTCGGGGGCGGGAGGCGAACGTCAAACTTGGACGGATTTCAATCTTGAAGCTGCCTTCACCGCCGTCCAACCTTCGAGTGAACTAAAAAACTCATCGGTCGTAGCGCGCAGATTCCCGTGCAGCAATTTGCAGTTATTAATCTTTTTCCTGGGTGAGCGCGATTGGGAACTTAAGATGTGTTTCGTTCAAAAGCCGGATTCATCTGTCTTGTTTTCAGTGTATTAGGCTTAACTCGGCTGAATCCAAGGTGTAAAGACCTCAGAGCGGCTTTGAAGACGCTTTTCAGGTGGGAGAAACTACAGTTAATTCGGCGGTGTCCACTAGGATTACATGGGCCAGGGTCGTAATATTGCGATTGGTACATGTCTTGCACTGAATCGAGTCGCCTTGGTCGTGACCCGGTAAAACACCGGGTCTGATAGAAGGTGATGTGGAGTAAATCATGAGACATAAATTGGCGAGGCAGGAAACAGCAATAAAACCCTTGAACAAAGGTGTTCTAGCCAGATCGGAACAAATGGCTGAAACGATGTCGTTGTCGCTGTGGCAGGTTTTCTTGAAGGGTATCCTCAAACGAGGATTGATTCACATTTTGCTTTGGTCGTTGGTGGTCAGCGCCAATGCTGCCAACTGGTATGTTCGGTCCAGTTCGGTTGGCTCAAACAATGGGACGGATTGGAACAACGCGTGGTCGTTGAGTTCAATTAATTGGGCCAGCGTGAGTGCTGGGGATACGATTTATCTGGCGGGTGGAAGTTACGGCGTCATTGCACCGGGCAAGTCGGGAACGGCAGGTAACGTGATCACGCTGCGCCGCGCCCGTTCTACGAACGCGGCCTGCACAGGTGCGTCGGGCTGGTCGTCCGGGTTTGATGCCACAATCAACGCGAGTGGAATCAACATTGGCGCACTCGATTATCTGATAATTGATGGCGTGATTGCGAGCGGGATAAAGGTTTTGAACAATGACAGGGCGGTTTCGATCACTTCCGGCTCTGTTGGTGTCACTCTGAGCTACATTGAGATTTACGCCACGGCGGCCAATGGTTCATCCAGTCAGGCGATTTACATGACGGGTTGCAGCTTCACAACCATTGACCATTGCATCATTCATGGAGTGGTCAACGGTATTCAGGGGTTGAACTTCTCGGATTGCATCATCCAATACTGCGAGTTTTACGACATCAATGCTCATGGAACGACCGGACATCCAAACGTGAACTATTTGCTGGCAACAGTCAGGTCAACGTGGCGATACAACCGGATTCACAACAACGACGCTTTGGGAATTGCCTGGGAAGATGGGGCTGGGGACGACCTCAATTACCTTTACGGCAATGTGTTTTATGATGATACCGGTGCGCATTGCGGTATCGAATCGGACAGCAACATTCCGAGACTCGGTCGTTTTTACATCTACAACAACGCCTTTATCAATGAACCGGCAACGACGATCAATTTTCGGGTAACGCCCGCAGGCGGACAGATTTTCAACAATATCTTTTGGAACAGTCCACAACTGCTGGCGAACTGGTCAACAATGGAATTGAATTACAACTTTGCTTCTGGTTCTGCTCCTGCTGGTGCAAACAGCATTGGTAGCGGCTCCAACCCATTTGTAAATCTGGCGGGAAAAGATTTTCACATTGTTTCAAACATCGGCGCAAAATTTCCGCGAAATAAGGGCGTTACGGTGACATTGCTGAATGGCTCGACTTCAACTGTTGATGTTGATGGCATCGCTAGAGGAGCGGACGGGTTGTGGGATATTGGGCCGTATGAATTCGTTTCCAACGGACCGAATACGAATCCGGTGATTGCCATTTCACCAACAAGTCTGGATTTTGGCGCGGTTTCAAATGGCAGCACGATTACGAAAAGCATCACGATACAAAACATTGGTGGCGGTACGCTGGCGGGTGCTGCCAGTGTAGCTTTGCCGTTCACGATTGTCAGCGGAGGAAGCTACAGCCTTGGCAGCAATCAAAGTTCGGTGGTGACGATCGGTTACAGTCCCGCCAGTTCCTCAGATAGCCAGGTTGTCACATTCACCGGTGGGGGTGGTGCCACAGTAACATTGAATGGCTACCGTTTGGCATTCTTGCCAGGTAATACATTTGAATCCTATGCCGGAAACATCACTGCCCCCTTTGTTACAAACAGCGGAGGCTACATTTCGCAGCCTTCCGAGACGACAGTGACAACTGGCGGTCAGGCGGTTTACGGATTCACAATTACAAGCCCTGGAAGTTACGTGATTTCAGCCAATATCAATGCACCAGGCGACGCCGCCAATTCGTTATACTTGAACATTGATTCTCAACCCTCCGATCCAAACATGATTTGGGACATTCCGATTACAACAGGTTTTCAGCCTCGCGTGGCTTCATGGCGTGGCGCCGGGACTTTTGACAGTCCACAGTTTGTTCCGGCTGTTTTCAACCTGACAGCGGGCGTGCATCAATTGATCCTTCGCGGTCGTGAAGGTGGTGTCCAGATTGGTAGAATCTCAGTTGCTCCTTACAGCACCGTGACACCGCCTCAGAACTTGCACGTAGTTTCGGGTTTCTGACCATGATTTCGCGCACTTGGTAAGAGTATCCGCATTGGCGGAAATCTTTTCTTCGTTGCGATCTTCGTTGCAGAACAAGCTTGAGCCAGATTCCAGGACGTTCGTGTTCGTTTCACAAAATCAGTTTTTTGCGATTCTTGTGTTCCAGTAAGAGGTCAAAAAGGCGATCCACATGGCCGATAAGGAAAATCATTCTCCAACTATTACTATCAGTTCACCAACCAAACCGGGCCGGTTGAGTTGGTCGCTGATTTCTGCCGTGAACAACGAGGCGGTTTTGAAAAGTTGTTTGCTTAATTCGCCGGAGTTTGAATTGGCGTCCGAGGTAATCCTTCAACGAGGCCATAAGAGTGCGGCCAGCGCCTACAACCAGGCGATAGACAACGCCAAGACGGATATCATGGTGTTCGCCCACCAGGATGTTTTTCTGCCCAAAGGATGGGCCGACTCCTTGGAGCAGGCGTTGGTTGCACTGTCAAAACAGGATCCCTCGTGGGCTGTAGCCGGGATTTGGGGGATCAAGCCTGACGGTAAGAGGTCAGGCCATCTTTACTGTGGCGCGAATTCACGAATCCTCGGCAATGCCTTTAGCCACGGAATTGAGGTCCTGTCATTGGACGAAGTCCTGTTGATCGTACGACGCTCGTCAGGAATTCGATTTGATGAGCACTTGGAGGGATTTCACATGTATGGAACCGATATTTGCCTGACTGCCAAGGCCCATGGACTCAAGAGCTACGCCATCTCCTTGTTCTGCGTACATAACACCAATGGATATAACCTGCTGCCGTTGGATTTTTGGAAAGCCTACTTTTTCATGCGTCGAAAATGGAAATCAGAACTGCCGATAACTACATCTTGCACGAAAATTACCGCTTGGTGCTGGCCAATGATTTGGTGGAATGCAGATCGTATGGCTAACTTGCTTCTGAAAAGACACAAACCCGGGAGGAGAGTGGACGATCCCCGCTTGATTTACGATGAGTTGCGCCGCTCGGGCCGGCTATCATCAACGTCCTCTCTGATCAATAGCACTTGAGTGAGCCTGATTGTCCCAAACGGATCGCTTTATCCGATGGGCGGGTCAGGCTGTATTTTGGATTCATTGACCAGCGGCGGCTACCTTGGCCCAACCGCTGGTCGTTCTTTTTTGGGCTGACCCAATTCGCGTAATGGCGGATTCGTGGACTTCGGTTTCTCTCAATTCTTGGAAACTGCGTATTGGCAGTAAGTAATCTACCCGAATGACAGATCGGTCTTAGGTGATACAATTCAAGATGTCAAATCTGGCTTCGGAACAATTTGAGCCCAGGTTTGATAAACCCAGTGTTGCGCTAAAAATCTTGAATTGTGGTGATTAAGAATTCGAACGGTAATATTCTACCAGCGAATTCCACCGCAAAAAAACTCCCGCTAAGGGAGTTTTTTTGCTGGATGGGATTTGTTGTGTTCTTGGTGCTGCTTTTGCCGAGCGCGGTGGCTGATTGCTTCCCGAGTTCTTCCGGCTTGGTGGGTTGGTGGCCGGGCGATGGAAATGCGAACAATATTGCCGGCACCAACAATGGAACTCTTCAAGGCGGTGCCACGGCCAATGCCACAGGAATGGTCTCTTCGGCGTTCAGTTTCGACGGAACGAACGCCTATGTTCAGATCACCAACTCGGCCGTGTTGCAACCCACCAACTTCACCGTGGAGTGCTGGGTTCGCTTCACCTCCCTGGACTCGGCGGGATTGGGCGGCTCTCCGGCGGGCGATCAATACATTGTTTTCAAACAAAACACCCGAACTGCAAACTTTGAAGGATTTGATCTGGACAAAACCCGGACAGCCAGCGGAGACGTTTTCCGTTTGATAGTTTCATCATCTGCCGGGGTATCAGCGTTCATTCAGTCCTCCACTTTGATCAGCACTGGAGTGTGGTATCACGTTGCGGCCTTGCGCGGGAGCAACTTCATGCAACTTTATGTAAACGGCCAGTTGGAGCGTCAGACGAATGTCGCGTTCGCTCAAAATTACGGCAACCTCCCGCTCTATTTCGGCTCTACTGGACAGGCCTTTTGGGATCATAAGCTGAAAGGCAATCTGGACGAAGTTTCGCTCTACAATCGCGCTCTGTCGTCGAATGAGATTGCGGGTGTTTATACTGCCAGTGTGGCGGGAAAATGCAAGGCCGTCAACATCACCACCCAACCGCAGAATCAGGCGGTCAACATCGGAAGCAACGCAACGTTCACGGTCAGTGCCACCGGTTTCGGAAATCTGGCTTACCGATGGCAGTTTAATTCGACCAACATTGTCGGAGCTTCAAACACGTCACTTGTTGTAGCAAATGTGCAAGCCACCAATGCCGGCAATTACCGGGTTGTGGTGACGAACTCATTCAGTTCTGTAACGAGTGCCGTTGCAGTGCTGACGGTGAACGTGCCGCCATTCGTTACGGTTGTGCCGACGAACCAGACGGTTTTGACTGGAGCAAACGTGAACTTCAGCGTGAGTGCTGGAGGGACATCACCTTTGAACTATCAGTGGCGTAGAAGTGGGGGAGCAATGGCAGGTCAGACGAATGCGACGCTGTCGTTGACGAGCGTGACGACGAACGACGCCGGGAGCTACGACGTAGTGGTGAGCAACGTGACGGGCAGTGTGACGAGCGCGCCACCGGCAGTGCTGACAGTGAACGTGCTGCCGTTCATCACAGTCGCGCCAACGAATCAGACAGTTGTGGCCGAAGCCAACGTAAGCTTCAACGTGAGTGTGGGTGGAACTGCGCCATTGAACTATCAGTGGAGAAAAGGCGGCGTAGGATTGGCAGGTCAGACAAATACGACATTGTCTTTGACGAGCGTGACGACAAACGACGCGGGCAGCTACGACGTGGTGGTGAGCAACGTGGCTGGTAGTGTGACGAGTACGCCACCGGCAGTACTGACGGTCAACGTGCCGCCATTCGTTACAGTTGTACCGACAAACCAGACTGTGTTGGCGGGGGCAAATGTTAACTTCGGCGTGAGCGCTGGAGGGACTTTACCGTTAAGTTACCAGTGGAGAAAGGGCGGCGTAGGATTGGTAGGACAAACGAACCCTACATTGTCCTTGATCAACGTAACCACGAACGACGCTGGCAGCTACGACGTCGTCGTGAGCAACATTGCCGGCAGCACGACCAGCTCGCCACCAGCAGTGCTCACCGTGAACGTGCTTCCATTCATCACAGCCGCACCCACAAACCAAAGTGTCTTGGCCGGAGCCAACGTCAACTTCAACGTGAGTGCAGGCGGAACTGCGCCGCTGAATTTACAATGGCGGAAGGGCGGCGGCGCATTGGCAAATCAGACAAACACCAGCCTGTCCT
>JABFSR010000172.1 GCA_013140495.1 Verrucomicrobiota bacterium | reverse complement strand
GCGCGGGCCGGGAACCATCCAGCAGAGCAGGCCCAGAATTGCCGCTGCCAACGCGCCCCAGAGTCCCGCCCGGCGCAATGCTGCATTTTCAGACGCGAGTTTCACGGCGCCGAGTTGGTGTTCACGTTGACTGTGTAGAAGCGTGCGGCATCGGCGGCAGCGGACGTGTTGGTGTAACCGATGATCCAGTCTTTGTTCGTGGCGGGCATGGTCAGGATGGCGGGCCAGCCAGAAGGCAAGGTCAGGTTTGACGCAGAGCGAAGACTGTTCTCGTACCAGAAAGGGCCGGCCAGCTCGAAGCGGAAGGTGCCGTTGGTCCGGTTGTAGGAGAACTTGCGAATGTTTTCGCCAACCTGCAATCGCGCCGTGCCTGTCGCACCACTTACCCCGTCCACGGCGACGTAGTAGTTCTGGCCCGTTGCCGCCGGGAAAAACAAAACGCTGTCCGCGCCGTCATAACCGCTGTCGTTGTCGCACATCAATTGCGTGGGCGCGCTGCCCGGATTTCCGTTCCATGAGTAAACCGCCGCGACGGTGTCAAAGTCGCTGCCTTCGGTACTGACGCGCGTGACTTCCGTTCGCGGCGACGTGTAGAGAATCCACAGGGAATGAGTCGCGGGCACGCCACAACGACTCGCCTCGCCAGCGGAGGCCGTGGCGTTGTAAGTCGAGAACAACAGCGGCACACCGTGCAACACCGTCGTGGCCGGCAAAACCAACGACGGCACGGCATTGGTCAAACCGTCCAACACATCCGTTGCTTCCTCGCGGAAGACCGGCGAGGTACCTTCCAAGGTGAGGCGCACCTGCAAATGCGCTTGAGGACTGGTCGCCGTACCGAACGCATTTGAAACGAGCACATGGTAAAGCCCGACTTCCGGACGTTGGATGTTCGTCAGCGTGAGTTGGGTGTTCGTGGCGTTTAGAACGGGATTGTCGTTGCGGAACCACTGATACGCGCGCGGGAGCGTTCCGCTGTACGTCGGGATGAAGGTCGTGCTCTTGAAGACGTTGACAATCCGGCTGCCGGGATTGCTGGCCGCCGGCGGAAGGCCGACCGCACACTGCACTGGTGCGCTGGTCACGCCCACGTAGAACCAGTTCGTCACCGCCACCCAATAAGTGCCCGCGTCGGAGCCGGTCGCGTTGGTGATGAACAAATGCGAATTGGTGGCGCCGTCCACCCGCGCGCTGTTGGTCAAAGGCGTGGCGTTTGGAAGGCCGGTCCGCAGAAACCACCATTGATACATCAGCGGCTCACTGCCGGCGGCGCTCACATGGAATGAGATGATTCCTCCAACCGGCACAGCTGTGCTGACAGGTTGTTCGCAAATATGCGGATCAGGAACGTGCAGGAAAACCTGCGTGCTGTTGGTGTATCCAAAAGGGTTGTTGATCCACACCTCCACCGTCATTCCGCTGTCCTCGAACTGCACGTTGTCCAGCGTGAGGAAGGAGTTGGTTTGCGAAGACACCACGCCTGCCGGAACAAAAACCCCGTTGGTGTACCACTGGAAACTCATCGGCGGATTGCCGGTCACCTCGACGTAAAATATCGCGTTGCTGCCGACGCAGGCGTCTGTGTTCTGAGGATGAACGGTGATGACTGGCTGCGGTTGTCCCATTGACGTTGAGGCAACCGCCAGAAACAACAAACAAATCAGACAATGAAAGATCGCTTTCTTATGCATAAGTCGCGATGTCGTCAGTTCTCTCACAGTTATGGCGGGATTGCCATTCTTAAATCTCCTGCCTTCGCGCTGCGCTACGGCGCGGCTGATGCCGTGGCGAGCCGTAGCGCCGGGCGTAGGCTGCCCGATATCGTCGCGTGATCTCATTATTCGCGCCTCAAAAGTTAAACCTGAATCCCGCCACGAACGTCCGCTCGCGCGGCAGCCAGGGTCGGACGTTGATCGGGTTCAAGTGGTAATCCTCATCCGTGAGGTTCAACACGCCTACGCGCAGTTCCGCGCGCCGCCCAGCGAAGCGCCAGCCGGCAAACACATTGAACTGCCAGAATTCTTCGTCCGGTACCTGATCTGGCAAAAGCACGTTGTGATGATGCTGGCTGTCCTGCACAAACAAGAGTGCCTGCGCCCCGGCAAAAAATCCGCCGGGATGCGTGTAACGCGCGGAGAACTGGATTTGATGCAACCTGCCCTCGTCCTCCACGCGAGCCTGCCAGACTGCGGCCTCGGGAATTTCCGTGAGCCGCTGATCGAGTTCCGCCGCGCTCACGCGATAGCGCACGCCCACCGACCAGTCGCGTCCGATAAGCTGGTTGAAATCCGCCGTAAGCGACTTCTCCTCAAACTCGAGTCGCTGCGGAGTGTTGACGGCCACGATGGGCGCGGGTGGGATCGTGGACCAGTCGAACATCCCCACCTGACGCGCGCCTTCCGATTGCAACCATTCTGCACCCAACCCAAGATAAGTTCCGGCGCGCGGCTGCCACGACAAATCGAGATTCGCCGTCTCGAATTCCGCGCCCGCCACGATTCCTGCGAGCGATTCCGGGATCAGACTGCGATACGCCTGGTTGAAGCCCGCCACCTGCGCGGGTTCAAGCCGCACGCTGTTGTCGAAATAAAGCCCGCCGAGCGAACGCGTGTAAGCGCCGCGCATCGTCAGATTTGTCGCCATCTGCCAGATGAAACCAGCCTTCGGCGACAACTGATCCTTCCGTGTTTGATCCGCCATGACAGGTGGCAGGTCAATGTTCTGAGGATAATCCAGCCAGTCGTAACTCACCCCGCCGATCAGTTGCAGCCGGTCGCAAACCACCCAGCTATCGTAGGCGTAAACCCCCGCCCGGCGCAGTTCCGTTTCCACGGACTGATTGGTGACGGGATACGTTTGGCCGGCACCCGCGCCGGCATTGTGCGTGAATTCAAAACGCGAATCATTCCCGCCAGATTGAAACCGCGCGCCGAGCACGAGCGTGTGGTCGGGAGTTTGAAGAATCTGCTGCAACTCGGCGGACCACGCGCGGAACTCAGCGTGTTGCCGGTTGGTGAAAGCGCTTGAGAACGGAATCACCTGGCCGTTGATGCTGCCAAAAAACCGCGTCAGCGTCGGAATGAATGACGCCTCGTCATCCAGTCGGAAATCATCCGCGAGCCGGCTCACCAGCAGCAACGTGTGCGAACCCGGACTCCACGCGCGATGATAACCGGCGAACACGTTGGGCGACTGTTCCTCCTTCACGCGCAGGAATGAGTTCGCATTCGTCGGTTCGTAATACTGCCGCGTATCGCCCGACTCGAAGCGCGAATCCACCGCCTGCACAAACACGGTGTCCTGCGGCGTGAGTTGAAATCGCGTCGCCACCGAAAACTGGCGCAGCGTGAGGTCGTTGTTCGGACGCTCGCCGTTCTGCGATTCGTAGTAGGCGTCGAGTGAGTAATCAAACCGGTCAAACACGCCGTATTGCGCACCGTGCTGACGCCAGTCGCCGCCGCTCAAATACTCCGTGCCGGAACTGAGACCGAAACCGCGTTGCTCGAACAGCCGTGTGTAGTCCTGTTGCGACACGTAGGGCGACAACGCCGATCCGCCCACGGGCGCGAGCAGTTGTCCGACGAGATATTCGCTAAGGGTCGCCGTCTCGTAACGAAGATTCGCGAGGCCGGGATCGCGCAAGCCCGAGTAGCTGTTCGCAAGAAATGTGTGCGCCGAGGCGTTGGCGTAATCCGAGTTCACTGCTCGCGCCGCTTCGCGCACACTCTCATCAAACAATCCCGCGTCCTGATAAACGGATGCCAGATTCGCCTGCCGCACCGCGCGATCCTGATCCAGCAACAATCGCGAACGGTAAATCTGGCGGTTGTCGTTCAACGCCTGTGAGCGTTCGAGATCGTGAATCGCATCGTTCACGCGGTTGTGTTGCTGGTGTAACAACGCCAGATAAAGCCACGACGTCGGGTCGTTCGTATCCAGTTGCGCGGCCCGGGCCAGTTCGCGTTCCGCCCGCGCGACATCGCCACTCTCGCTGAAACCTTTGCCGAGATAACTTCGCAGCACGGCGCGGTTCGGTTCGAGCGACGCAGCCACCAGCAAATCAGCGAGTCCGCCGCGCGCGTCTCCCTGACGAAAGCGGCACAGGCCGCGCCCGAGCCATGCGTTGCCAAGCGCGTTGTCGGCAGCGATGGCTTCATCAAACTGCGTCAGCGCGGACACGGTGAGGTTCTGCGCGGCGAGCAGGAAACCATTCACCGCCATCGCCTGCGCGTGACGCGGCGCGAGGTCGAGAGCACGTTGCACCGCAAGCCTTGCCTGCCGCGTGCGACCGAAACCGAATTCCAGTTCCGCCACGCGCGCCCACCCAAACGCGAATCCGGGCGACACCTCCACCGCCTTGCGCGCGGAGTCCAACGCAGGCTCAAGCGCGTAGCGCGACTGCTGGTGGTACGACAATGCGAGCCACACCGACGCGAGCGGTTCATTGTCCTGCGTCTGCTCCGGCAACGGCTGTCCCTTCACTACTGCGATCAATGTTTGCAGCGCGTTCGCAAGCCGCACCGCACGCGCATCCGACCGGCTCAATGAATTCATCAGCGTTTCCGAACCGGCAACATCGCCCACCGCCAGCAACAGCGCGGCGAGATAAACTTTCTCGCGATCCGAATCCGGTGTCCGCTCGGAGGGGAAATTCTCGAGGGCTTTGAGCAAATCCCCGCGCCGATATGCGACCAACGAATCCGCCAACACGTTTTGCTCGTCAGCGCTGAGTTGGAGTTCGTCCACGCGCAGCACCGCCGGATAGTAGAGACACCATTGGATGACACTGACCGCTTCGAGCGATGCAGTTCGTTGTGGTGCGCGACCAGGCTGCACGACGGCGGCATCACCGCTGTTCAACTCCACCAATCCGAGTTCGTTCGTCAACGTCACCGCGCCGTCGAGCAGTTGAAGCGTTGTGGCTCCGTCTTCAGCGACATCGAGAGTGAACTCCGTGCCGCGAATGACCGGCGACGCCGTGGGCGTGCGAAAATAAAACGCGTCCGGTTTGTCCCGGTGAAACAGGTGAAGCAGGCCGCGCTTCAGTCCCAGTCCCGGCTGGCGTTCGCTGACGGGCAGCAGTTGCAAGTGCGCGTTCGGCCCCAGCTCGACGAGCGTCAGATCAGACAACCGGATCGCCGCCCGGCTGCGGTCCTTGGTGCGAATCTGGTCGCCGGGATTCAGCCGGCGATACGGCGCGGCGGTGGAGGCGGGATCCCAGACCGACTGCCCCGTGCGGGCGACCTCGACCGTGCCCTGGGCCGCGACGAGTTCGACAACATTGTTGGCCGGGGAATTGGTTTGGGCCTGGATGGCGCGGGTGAAAATGAAAAAGCCCAGCGTGACCAGCGTCTGCGCGAAGGCAAGCCAGCGCGCCATTGCACGAGTATTGAGCATGACGTTTCGGCTGTGTGGTGCGGCCAATGTGTCCGGCCCAAAATGAAAACGCAAACGAAAACTTTCCGCCCGATTCAACCCGTGTGCATCTTGAAGGTTCCCCCAAAGGCTGGCTATGGCGGAGCGCGGCTGTGTGCGAAGCACCAGCCGCAGCGGATTGAAACGTTGTGAACCTCGGAGTTTTCCATCGCACACACGCTGCCTTGCGCTGCGGCTGGTCTCCGACACAGCCGCGCTCCGCTCGCTTCGCCATTGCGCGCAGGCTTGACGCCCGACAAAATCCAGCCATGCAACACATCCTCGCCCTGGACCAAGGCACGACGAGTTCACGCGCCATGGTCTTTGATCACGCTGGACGCGTCGTCGCTTCAGCCCAGCAGGAATTCCGGCAGATATTCCCGCGCCCGGGCTGGGTGGAACACGACGCGGATGAAATCTGGCGCACGCAAAGACGCGTCGCCGCGCTGGCCATGCGCAGGGCAAATCTGGCAGCAAAGGACATCGCTGCCATCGGCATCACCAATCAACGCGAGACAACCGTCGTTTGGGATCGCACCACGGGGAAGCCCATTTGCAACGCCATCGTCTGGCAGGATCGCCGAACAGCCAATGCTTGCGATAAACTAAAATCGCGCCGTGTTGGAAGAAATTCCTACGCTGAACTGATCCGCCGCAAGACCGGCCTTGTGGTGGATGCTTATTTCTCTGCTACAAAGCTTCAGTGGATTCTCGACAATGTTCCCGGAGCGAAGACGCGTGCGAAAGCCGGTGAACTTGCATTCGGCACAATTGATTCATGGCTCGTCTGGAATTTCACTGGCGGGCGTTGTCACATCACGGACGCCAGCAACGCCTCCCGCACCATGCTTTTCAACATTCACACCGGCGATTGGGATGACGATCTTCTGCGTCTCTTCGGTGTGCCGCGCGCCATGCTGCCAGAGGTGCGTTCTTCCAGTGAAGTGTACGGCGAAACAAATCTGCTCGGAGGTGCGATTCCCATTGCAGGCATCGCTGGCGATCAACAAGCCGCGCTGTTCGGTCAGGTCTGCACGAAGCCCGGCATGGTGAAGAACACCTACGGCACAGGCTGCTTCATGCTCATGCACACCGGGAAGAAACCAATCATGTCCAGGAACAAACTCCTGACCACCGTGGCCTGGCGAATTGGCAATCAAACTGAATACGCTTTGGAAGGAAGCATCTTCATTGCGGGAGCGATCGTGCAATGGCTGAGGGACGGTTTGGGAATCATCAAATCATCCCACGAAATAGAGGCACTCGCATCGCAGGTGAGCGACAACGGCGGTGTGTATCTCGTGCCAGCGCTCGCTGGACTCGGTGCGCCGCACTGGGATCAGCACGCGCGCGGGCTGATGATTGGACTCACACGCGGCAGCACGCGGGCGCACATTGCGCGGGCGGCACTGGAGGGAATCGCGTTTCAAGTCGCCGAAGTGTTGATCGCGATGCAGCGCGACTCTGGCATCCGGCTCAAGGAACTCCGCGTGGACGGCGGTGCGTGCGCGAACAATCTGTTGATGCAATTTCAATCCGACGTGCTGGGCGTGCCGGTGATTCGCCCGCGTGTTATAGAATCCACCGCGCTCGGAGCGGCAAGTCTCGCGGGACTTGCGGTCGGGTTTTGGAAGAATCGCGGCGAACTTGCGGAACAATGGCGGGCGGATCGCCGCTTCGTGCCGAAGATAAATCCAACTACGCGCAGAAAACTTCTGGCAGGTTGGTCGCGTGCGCTTGAGCGCTCGAGAAATTGGATAAGCGAATAAGCGTGCGGGTGGAAGATGTGGTGGTAGGGCGCGTCACTCCGTGCGCGCCGCCACAACTCAGGCGGCAGTGCGGAAACAGTTCCCGGCTTGCACTCCACGGAGGCGGGAGCTATTCGTTGTCTGCGAACGGGGACGATGAAGCTGCGACGGAACATTGCGGTGGGAATTGCGGCGCTGGTTGTGATTGGCGCAGTGTTAATTTTCACGTCGGGCAACCCCGCACGCAGAAGTGCGGAGAAAACCCGCCGCGAATTGCGCCAGCAAGGTTTCAAGACCGATCTCTCGGATTTCAATTTCTCGACCTCGCCCGAATTGCTGCAACGGGAGCAGGCGATCACCAACGCAACTTTTGGTTGGAATACCTGGGGCAATGACTACCAGCGACGATCCTTTCTAAACCAGGAATCACCCGATTTGATGAATGCAATCGCATCGGACGCAGCACTCGTTGTCTGGCGTCAGGCGCGTTTGCCGGGTCGTGAAGGGCAAGACCTCTGGCCTCAATTCCGCGAGTTGTTTGCCGATGATAAAATACTCTTGGATGCAGCTTACGCCGCAGCAGTGTCCGGCCCGATCCGTTTTGAACTTTCCGCGCAACACGGCATGAACATGCTGCTGCGGCATCTTCCTGGCATAAAGTCTCTCGCCCAAACGCTCGGGCAACGCGCAACAGTGGAACTCCACGATGGCGACGCTCATGCCGCTTTGACAGACTTGATCGCTTCAACGCGATTGGTTACTGCATGGGAAGTTGAGCCTGCGGAGATATCGCACCTGGTGCGGTTCGGCTGCGTGGAGACTGTGTTCAATACCACCTGGCAGATGTTGCAGACGAATCGCTGGACCGACGAACAACTCGCCCGGCTTCAGCACGAATGGGAGTCCGTCACTTTTTTCAACGGGCTGCCGGAAACCGCCGCGTTCAACCGCGCGGGCAGCGTCGCTGCTTGCGGGCAATATCTCAAGGAACGCGACGACGGTGTGCCGTTCATGGAATTGGTCAGATCGCCGCGCAATGCCTGGAGCAATCTGAAATACAGATGGCAACAGAACCGCTATCGCAGCAGTGGAGTCTATGAGGACGAGAAAGCGTTGCTGCTGCATTTTCGCGACCGGGAGATGGAGATTCGGGAAGCCATCAAGCAAACGAGTTGGAAAGAAATGCGTTCGCTGCCCGGGGTAACCAATTTCATTCCGTTCACCTCGAAACATCCATCGCCCGTTCAAGCGAGGTTGAACACGAAGCAACTAACGATGGGCTTTCTAAATGAAGGCTACAGTTTTCTTGGGCGCGCGGCGGAAGCGGAGACACGCCGCAGGCTTTTGATCATGGCAATCGCACTGGAACGATTTCATGCGTGGCACGGTTCGTATCCACAGACGCTCTCGGAACTCACGCCAGAATTGTTGACGCAGCCGCCTGTGGATTTCATGGACAACAAACCGCTGCGCTATCGGTTGGCGGCGAATGGACATTTCGTTTTGTGGTCGGTCGGGTTGGATTGCCTAGATAATGGGGGACGGTTGCCGACGCGTCCTCGGAGATCGCCATACGAATCATACCCCGGGTGGTCGCGGGTGCGACAAGACACGGATATTGTTTGGCCGCGTCCGGCCTCCGACGCCGAGTTCCATGCGTTTCACATGGAAGAAGTGAAGGCGGCGGCGGTGGAGCTTGATCGCACGGAAGACATGCTGGCGACGAACTGGTGGAATCACACCGTCCGACAGCAGTTACGCTTTCAAAGATCTTCCGTTGCCCAATCGGCGGGCAAATCGGTTGAGCCGAAAGTTCATGGCAGGCGGTTGAGCGACATGCTGCGGAACGAAATCGTTTCGGGCACGAACCAACTGTCGCTGGACGAAATGCTGACTTTGAAACAGATCGTCACTGGCGCGGAGCCGGAAGTGGTCACGTTTGAACTTCCAATTTCCTACAACGCCCTCACAAATCTGGAAGCGACGGTTGAACTGTATGTTGATCCCGTCGCCGACAATGATTCGGACGAAGGTTGCCAGGCGGGAATGATCGAGTGCAAACCTGCCGCCAATGGAAATTCTCTGCTGAGTTGGTACACCATTTTTGAAGCGCCCGGCACGCACACACTGCAAGCGGGACTGGACTTGACCGAACCGCTCGCACCACCCGGCGAGATTATCGGGCCGTTCCATGAGTTCACCGTCAGCAACCTTTGCCAGTTCAGCATTGAGTCGGCTCGCTTTAATCCCGAGATCGGCGCTACTGCGCGCGGGAAGCTGCCGGAGTTGGAGGGCAACTACTCGTTTGAAATCATCGGCCCGGCTGGGAACTTGTTGAGTACCATCACCGGCAACACCACCAACGGAAGCATCAAAGTATTTTGGGATTTGAAAGACGAGCAGGGCGTGCGCTGCACCAACAATTTCTACAACACCGTCCTTCACGTCACACTCCCCGCGTCGGGGCGGTCGCAGACATTGAAAGGACCGTGAATTAAAACAGAATTGTCACCAACTGTTCTGGTCAGGCAAGCGCCAGCGCCTTGGGCTGGACGGTGCGCGTCGCCGTCTCCAACTGAGCCTTCGCCTTTGCCACGACGTTCTCAACCGTCAATCCGTAACGTGCGCGCAATTCGTCCTGCGAGCTGGCGTGTTCGATGAATTGATCCGGCCAGCCAATCCGCACAACCGGCGTGGTGATGCCTTTCTCGCTGTACAATTCCAGCACCGCCGAACCGTAGCCGCCCATGAGAGCGTGATCTTCCAGCGTGATGATGAGGTTCGCGGTGTTTGCAAAAAATTCGTGCGTCCCGGCGTCAATCGGTTTGGTGAAGCGCGGGTTGACCACGGCGCAGTCGTAGCCATCCGCGATGAGCTGCGCGGCAGCCTTACGGGCAATGGAGTTCATGTTGCCCAATCCAAACAAGGCGATCTTCTGTTTTCCATTGCCAGAGAAGTTCTGGACGACCTCGGCCTTGCCGATTTCCAGCACGGCTGGCTGTTCCTTGATGGGCACGCCTTCCGCCGCGCCGCGTGGATAACGGATGAATGTGGGATGCTTTTGCAGCGTGGCGGTGAACATCATGTCCTGCAACTCGTCCTCATCCTTCGGTGCCATGGCGATGACGTTGGGCAGGCAGCGCAGATATGAAATGTCGAACAGTCCATGGTGCGTGGGGCCGTCGTTGGCGGACAGACCCGCGCGATCCATGCAGAAAATCACCGGCAAATCCTGAAGACACACGTCGTGGTGGATGCAGTCATACGCGCGTTGCAGGAAGGTGGAATAAATGGCGACCACGGGATGAAAACCCATCGTGGCCATGCCTGCTGCAAAGATGACACCGTGTTCCTCGGCGATGCCGACATCGTAATAGCGGTCGGGCATGGCCTTTTCCAAATGCTTCATGCCCGTGCCGGTAGGCATGGCTGCCGTGATCCCGACAACACTGTTGTCCTTCCTGCAAAGCTTGATCATGGTCTGGCCAAACACGTCCTGATACGCGGGCGGTGTGCCGGGTTTGGAAGGCGCGGTGTTGCCGGTGGTCACGTCGTAGGGTCCGACGCCGTGAAACTTCTCGGGATATTTGAGCGCTGCCTCGTAGCCCTTGCCCTTCTGAGTCAGAACGTGGATGACAATCGGATGATCACAAGTCTTCGCAAACTCCAGTGTGCTGATGAGCAGCGGGAGATCGTGCCCGTCAATCGGGCCGAGGTAACGGATGCCCATTTCCTCGAAGATGACGGAATTGCCGTGGCCGCCGCGACCGTCGGTTTCCGGTGATGCCTGGTTTTGCCGCAAGCCGACGCCTGTGATCGCGCCCTTGACGCCTTCCTCGGCCTTGTGGGCGAGTTTGACGGCGATGTGGCCCTTGGGCAAACGCTTCAGGAAGCTCTCGAAATCGCGCGACAACTGGTTGTAGCGTGGGTTGGTGATGAGCTTGTTGAGATAACCCGAAATGGCGCCGACGTTTTTGGCGATGCTCCACTCGTTGTCGTTGAGGATGCCAATGAACTTCTTGGTGGTGTGGGCAATGTTGTTCAACGCCTCGAACGAAATGCCGTTCGTCAACGCGGCGTCGCCGAAAATACACACCACGTTTTCGTCGGTTCTCTTTTGATCACGCGCCGCACACATGCCGAGCGCTGCGGAAAGCGCGGTGCCCGCGTGGCCCGCACCGAATGAATCATGCGGACTTTCCGTGCGGAGTGCGAAACCGTTCAAGCCGTCCGTGGTGCGGATGGTGTGGAAGCGATCCTTGCGGCCCGTGAGCAGCTTGTGGACGTAAATCTGATGGCTCACGTCCCAGACAAATTTGTCATGCGGCGTGCTGAAGACGCGATGCAGCGCAATGGTGAGTTCCACCACGCCGAGGTTCGGGCCAAGGTGCCCACCGTTCTTGGCAAGTACGGTGATCAATTCATGACGTATGTCATCGGCGAGAATGGCGAGCTGTTCCGGCGTGAGTTTTTTCACGTGCATCGGCTCCTTCACCATGTCGAGGTATCTGCTCATAAATTTTCCAGTCCAAAGTCCGGAGTCATCAGTCTTCTGACGATTCGAGTGAAAGTGGTTTGAGTTTCAGTTCGCCACCGCTGGTCTTCTCCAGTTGCTGAATTTTCAGCTCGGCTTCGGCCAGTTTCTCCTGGCAAACCCGCGCCAGCTTCACGCCTTCCTCGTATTTCGCGATAAGACTTTCGAGCGGCAAATCACCAGACTCCATCGCGTCCACGATGGATTCCAGTTTGGTGAGCGCGTCCTCAAACGGCACGCTGGCCTTGGCGGAAACGTTCTGTCCCGCGGCTTTGGGCGGATTCGGCACGGGCGGAGGTTAACAGAGGTTGGCCGGTCGTAAAGTTCAGAGTCGCGCGGTCAAAGCAACGCGATCCCGCCGATCAGTGCGGCGAGAAGCCAGATCAAAATCACGGCGACAGGTTTTGCAAGACCCGTGCGCACGAGCCGGTGGGACAGATGATTCGTGTCTCCCATATAAAATGGTTTGCCCATTCGCCAGCGCAGAACCACCACCCACGCCAGATCGCCCAGCGGCACGGCCAGCACCAGGAGAGGTGAAATCACCGCCCAAGGACGCGGCTCTGACTTGTCGTAAAAATGCGGCAGGATCGCGAGCACGGCCAGAAGATAGCCGACCAGGTGGCTTCCAGCATCTCCGAGAAACGCGCGCGCCTTCGGAAAATTGTGCGGCAGAAATCCCATGAGCGCGCCACAGATAAGAAACGCCGTGGCAGCCACGAGATACTGCCCTTGCGGATCCGTCCCACGCGTTGCCGCGATGAATCCAAACATGCCCGCGCC
>JABFSR010000150.1 GCA_013140495.1 Verrucomicrobiota bacterium | reverse complement strand
AATCGGTCTTGGCGCAAACCTCGGCGAGCGTGGCGAGAAAGCGTTTGTGATCGAAGTCGTCGCGGAAGATCGGCTCACGCCGGTCGCCACGGTTCATGACGTGGTAGATCGCGCCGGGATATTCAATACGCAACGCGCGGGGCATGACTTGGTTCTACTCCTGTGCGGAATTTGTGTCAATACTACGGACTGACCCCTTCGTCGAGGGTGAATGTCCTGCAATTCAAACCTGACCGGATTGGATGAACTGCACGAGTCATAAAATTGGTATGCTGAGTTGTTAAATTGGATCGCCGATGTCTCCGGTGCCCCGTGTGTGCTGTAAAATTGGAAGCGTGAGGCTTACTTTTGGAACGAGATCGTCTCCGGTGCCTCGTGTGAGTCGTTCTATTGGAACTGTGAGGCGTAAAATTGGAAATGGATGGTGGTACATGAACCGTGCTTGGTGTAAGATTGGAACGGGGTGTCGTACTTTTGGGACTGCGCAGGCTCAGAGGAATGGTGTGTGGCTTGAAATGGACACGGAGACTTCAAGTCCTGAGTCCAAAGTCCTGAGTTCGGAGTCTGATCTGTGTTATAGAAGGGCTGGGCACGGTCAGTCGGAGAGGATGATTAGGAAACGGCTGAATGATCGCCAGGGATTGAGATTGCGATGAAGATTATGAGTCGGAGGATGGAGGAAATGTGTGCGGCGACTTCCTGATCAGAGCATGGCTCATCGTACGACGGCGGTGAAGAATGCCAACAAACAGATTGAACACTTTGGACTCCCAACGTAGGCTGCGGGTGTCACTGAACCAACTAAAGAACAACCGCGCATAGCCTTTGGCCGCAAACAGCCGTACCCTCTCATCCCATGAATCATCCCAAATTTGTTCGTGCCGTGTTCCGCACTCTGGCGGTGGCCGCGCTGCTTATTCTGAACCATGTGCCGGTCAATGCGCAGAGTTATGTCAATTTTGAAGGCAAGCAGACCCGGCCCATCTGCCTGTCGCCTGACGGCACGCGGCTCTTTGCTGTGAACACGCCTGACGCACGGCTCTCCGTGTTTGACGTGACGCATCCGCTCAGTCCGTTCCTTATCGCGGAAATTCCTGTGGGTGTCGAACCCGTGTCGGTCAATGCCCGTGATAACGACGAAGTCTGGGTGGTGAATGAGGTTTCCGACAGCGTGAGCATCATCTCCGTCTCCAACCGGATCGTCGTGGACACGCTGTATGTAAAGGACGAGCCGGCGGACGTGGTGTTCGCGGGTGGGAAGGCTTTTGTGTCTGCTTCGCGCAACAACCAGATCGCAGTGTTCGATCTCGCAACCCGGTCGCTGATTACGAACATCGCTGTGTTTGGAGAAAACCCGCGTTCCCTTGCCGTGAATACCAACGGCACGAAGGTTTATGCGGCTTTCGCTCTCTCCGGCAATCACACCACACTGATACCAGAAGAGGACATTCCAGGAGTGCCCGTCGCTCCGCCGCAAATCACCAATGGCAATCCGCCGATGAATCCTTCGTTGCCTCCACCACCGAAGGCCGGACTTATCGTGGATGCCACCAACTCTGCTTGGTATCCCAATTACATCAAATACACGATGCCGGACAATGACGTGGTGGAGATTGACGTGCCGACGATGAGTATCAGCCGCTACTTCTCGCGAGTGGGCACGGTAAATTTCGCACTCGCTGTGCAACCTGGCAGCGGGGATATCTTTGTCGCCAATACGGACGCCCGCAACCTGACGCATTTCGAGCCGGGAGTGCGCGGCTTCTTTGTCACCAATCGCATCAGTCGCGTGGACATCACGACTGGAGTGGTTTCACACAACGATTTGAACGCGGGCTATCACCCGACGAATTTCACACTGCTCGACAAAACCAATGCGCTCGCACAACCCACCGCAATCGCGTTTGGCCCAAGCGGGGCGAGCTACTATCTCGCCGCCTTCGGCAGCGACCGCATCGCAAGGGTGGATGCCGCCAGCGGAAACGTTACGCTGCGCATCGAACTTTGCCCCACTGCGGTTGGCTCGGCTGCCGACCCGCGCAATAAACGTGGCCCTCGCGGTCTGGCGCTCAAACCCGGCGCGGCACTGTACGTTTTGAACCGCCTCGCGAACACGATTTCGGTGATTGAACTCCCGGGCAACACCGTGGCAAAGGAAATCCCCATCGGCAGTTACGACCCCACTACGCCGACGATTCGTCAGGGCAGGGGATTTCTTTACGACGCGAAACTTTCCGGCAACGGCACGGTATCGTGTGCGTCATGTCACATTGATTCGGAGATGGATTTGCTGGCCTGGGATTTGGGTGATCCGACCGGGCAAATGGCGAGCAGCACGACGGTGTTTCAACTGTCGCCCGGAGGATTCCCAAGCTTCCAGACTAACTTGTTCGGCCCTGGGGTCGTTCATCCGATGAAAGGGCCGCTGACAACCCAGACATTGCGAGGTTTGAACGGAATGGATCCGTTACACTGGCGCGGCGACCGGACAAATTTCACACACTTCAACGGCGCCTTCAGCAGTCTTTTGGGTGGCTCGACGCTGTCGGCCGCTGACATGAATGCGTATCGCGATTTCATCAACACGATCATCTTTGAGCCCAATCCGAATCAAAACATTGACCGTAGCTTTCCAACGAATTTCGCCGGAGCGAACGCAGCACTTGGCCGCAGCTTGTACATCACTAATCTTTACCAACCATCTCAGGGGCTTGCGTGCAACACCTGCCATTCGTTGCCTACAGGCTCTGACCGCTTGATTGATCCCGACGAAGTGCTCCCGGGTTCGCAGGGTTTCAAGGTGCCGCATCTGCGGGCCATCTATCAGAAGACCGGTTTCAATCGAACGAAAGGCTCTCCTGCCACCGGCACCAATAGTATTGGTGGATTTGGCTTTCAGCATGACGGAAAATTTGAGGACCTTTTTGCGTTCCTTTCGCAGTCAGTATTCGGTGCATTTGCGACTGACGGAGCACGAAAATCCAATGTTCAAGCGTTCGTGCTCTGCTTCGATACCGGTACCGCGCCAGCGGTTGGTTATTCGCGGACGGTGCGCTCGACGAACGTCAACACCGCGAGCATTTCCAACGACTGGTCATTGCTCGAAGCGCAGGCCGCTGTGCTGACCAACATCAATCTTGTCGTGAAAGGCACCATTGACGGGGTCCGTCACGGACTGTTTTATCAACCCGGCGCAAACAATTACAAGCTGGATACCACCAATGCACCGGCGTTCACGCGCGCTCAACTCGTGGCAAAAATCGAGGCTGGCGACACGCTCACGGTGATGGGAGTGCCGCCGGGCGCTGGACAACGAATGGGTATTGATCGTGATCTAAACGGGGTGCTTGATGCTGACGAGCCGTTGCCAAAATTACAAATCGCAATGACAGGTACGAGCGCGGTGTTGAACTGGCCGTTGAGCGCGGCGGGCTTCAATCTGGAAGAAACGCCAAGCCTTGCGCTGGACACATGGAATTCCACCACCAACGTCATAGAGGTCATCGGCGTGCAGAATTTTGCCACCAATGCCTCCGGCAACGGGGCGAAATTCTTCCGCCTGCATCAGCCGTAACAAATCTTGCTTGGCCTGCACACGTAATACGTTCCAAAAACATCCGAGTCGCAGTGGTTTCATCTTGACACTCTCAACTTAGGCGCTAATATGCCGTCAATCCTCGCGTTGATGGAGAACCAGTGCGAAGGAGAATCACCCAGAAGTAGTAAAACCGGAAGTAATAAGTAACACTATGCGTAAAATCCAATCCTCATACAAATTGATCGCCAGCGCTCTTGCTCTTGCTGCCGCTGTGGCTGTGCCCACATCTGCAAGCGCAGTCGCTGTCACACTCAACGTAAACTCAGCCTTAAGCAGTTTGACACTTTCAGGCAATGCGTTTGGCCTTAATTATGGCCAACAATCGGCAGGATCTCTCTCTGCTTCTTGGGGTGGTACAATCTCAGGTGACCTGACCGGTGGCCTTTTCACATTCACGGGTGGCAGTGCCATTTCAGCCATCGTCAACCCATCGGGCCCTTTTACAACGGCTCCCAATCCAATCGGTGTTGAAGCAGGCAACTACGGCGTAAAAGCGGTAGGTTTGGTCCCTGGTTTTCCTGGTGTAATTACCATTAACGGTGTTTACAAAGATCTGGTTTTGGACATCACAACTGGAACAGCACAAAATGGAGTGGCTCCCACTGGCCAGACGCTTGTTTTCGGTGCGCTTAGCACTTTAGACTATGGTTATAACTCTTCTACCGCTGGTCCACTGGGTGCAGGTTCAGGTTCTTTATCCGGCGTCAGTGGGTCTGACACATCAGCTTCGTTGGTGTCATGGGACGGAACGACTCTATCGCTGCCGGTTACGCTCCACACTACAGGCTCCAATCGTTTTGAAGATTGGAATGGAACGATCGTGGCCACTCTGACACAAGTTCCTGAACCTTCATCGCTCGCACTGCTGGGTATTGGTTTGGTAGGATTGGCGTGTGCGCGATTCCAACGTTCACGGCAGAACCTTTGAGCGCTTTTGGAAACCAGGTTTTTATCGAACCTAACTACTGAATTCACGACGAGGCCGATTCAAGTGAATCGGCCTCTTTACTATCTTATTTTGTTCGTTACTTGCATTTGACATTCTACTACATTGAAATGACGGTCTATTACCAAACAATTCGTTATACGAAAATTATGAAATCCAACTCAATAAATTCTCACACCGTTAGATCTGCCGGTTTTATTCGGAATGTGATCGCGTTCGCCTTCCTGGCCATGGTTTCAACCCTTAAAGCACAAACTTACTACGACTTTGACAACGGCACGGATGCCGGCTGGACTAGGCCCACAGTACACCCTTCAACTATTACCTACCCATCGGACGCTCTCGGTGGTCATGCTTACCGGTTGCAGGGAACTCCACTAGGGTCTGGCGTTGACCCCAACTCGCGAGTTTTCAGTTATATTACCAACAGGGCTTACACAAACTTTTACGCCGCAGTGGATGTTGTTGCATGGAACACAAATCAAGACAGTGACATGGTGATCGGTCTGATTGCGCGTGCCAATGGTAACGACGGAACGTTTCCTCCTACCAGTTACCTTAACACCTCTGACCCGCTCTTCGCTTCCTTCAATCCGGACATTCCCAACGGACTCACGTTTAATGTTCGCTTGCATAACCAAAGGTCGTACAGCGGCCCAGGGAACACTGGCCCACTGGGTTCGGCGGATCAGATGAGTATATGGTCAATCAATAACAATATATTCAATCCCCCTGGGAGCCTCACCCTCGGAAATCCGGTGGCGGTAACCCAATCGCGCTTTCGATGGGTGGCAGGTCACGCCTACCGTCTTGTGTTCAGTTGCACCAATAACTACGCAGCCACGCCTAGCTTTTTCTCCTGCAGCATTTACGACGTGAATGACCTCACCAAACCATTGTTGAGCATGGCCGGGGATGACACGTATAATGGCAATTTCGACCAAATTCCTCGGTACGGCTATGTGGGAGTGTTTGCATTCAAACTCGACAATGGTGACTTTGATCCAAATGTGGATGCCACATTCGATAATTTTTATGTGGGTGAAACCGCGCCTGTAACTGCTGTTGTAGTTCCAGCAATACCGCATGGCAAACTCGGTGCGCCTCAGGTGATCAATCGTGTTCCAGCTTCGTTTAAGAATTTCCATCCTGCGGCAAGTGGAATCACATTTAACGCCACGACCCTGACTACGACCAACAACGTCAATACGAGCGTAACGAAATTGTTCCTAAATGGCGTGGATGTGTCTGCGGGATTGGTAATATCCGGCCCGGCTACAAACGCCAGTGTTTCCTACTCTGGCTTGACAACAAACGTCATTTACAACGCACGCATCGAGCTGTCGGACACCTTGGGGCGTAGTACCACGAACGAATGGACGTTTGATACGTTTAGCGATGCGTATCTGGCTTCAGCCTCAGTGAAAGTGATCGAGGCGGAGGACTATGACTTTGGTGGTGGAGGATTCATCAACGATCCCCCTGCTTCAGGTTTCGCCGGCTACGATGCGATCAATGACACAGGCACGATAATCAATTCTGGCAGTGGCTACGTTGATCAAACCGGTACCCCCGGGGGCGTGGACTTCTTTGATCGCGACAATAGTTCTCACTCCTTGGAGAACCAGTACCGACATGCTGATGCTGTGGGAACTCAGCAGGGAAACTGTGTAACTTATGCTTTCGGTGATGTCACCCAAACAGTTTTACCGTATGGTATTTCTCAGAGTTACGACAACCAGCGAAGCAAGTATTCCAGTTTGAGCCCGACCCTTCAGGAATACATCCTGGAGAGAACAGAGGGCGGTGAATGGATGAATTACACGCGCATCTTTGATGGCAGCAAGACCTATAATGTATTCCTTCGGGCTGCGGGGAGTTTGGCACAGCCGGTAAGGCTCGATCAGATCGGCGCTACCACCAATACTTTGGGTAGCTTCAATGTTCCGAGCACATTCTTCGTTGATAATTATCGCTATACACCTCTGGTTACTACGAATGGTGATTTGGCGCTGGTCAAATTGAACGGACAATCCACCGTTAGGCTCACAATTGACAGTCTTCAAAACAATGGCTCCAGAGGTGGTCTTTCTTTGAACTACGTGGCGCTCGTACCGGCTGCTCCACAACTCTATTCCTCTGCGACGGTAAACGGAAACTTTACCCCTGAGTTGAATGTGCTGGTGGACGCAGGAAACAAGAAAATTACCGTGCCTCGCAATGGAGCGACACGATACTATCGGATCGGCTGGAGCAGCCAGATCACCATCAGTGGGTTGAGTTTCTCAGGTCCGAATGTAGTTCTGACTTATCAATAATAGTTAAGAAGTTGAAGTTCCGTGCTATTGCGGAGATTACAAGGAACGGCTGATCGCCAAGTGCGATCGGTCGTTTTCTTTTCAAAAGAACACCCTCTTGCCTATTCCAGCCACGTTCAGAATCGCACGCTTCCACACAATTCCTCCTGTAGATACGCTCACAAATTCAAAGAAACATGATTGCTTGTTGAAACAAATGATTGACATGCTGTGGAGAATCTGATAAAAATTAATTCAATCAGCCAATTCAGAAGTCGAAAAGGCGTGACCCAGTAAATGTTTAACCTGAATACTTAGCGAATCCGTATGAAAAACATGTTGTTCCCACCTTCATCAAACCATATCCGCCAAATTTTTGCTGGGGGCGCTGCTGTCTTGTCGATCATGTTATCACCCACAATCCAAGCCCAGAGCGATAACTTTAATGACGGCAACGATACCACTCCAGCTTGGACGCATTATGCGGCAGGTGGACTAGGCCAAACCTTTACTTTTCCTGCCAACCCCGCAGACGCCACTTCGGCCTATCGGATTACGTCGGCAGCCGGGACCTCGATTAACCCAGGCCGGGTGGGAAGTTACATGCTTGGTGGCCCGGAAATCCCCGACTTCACCATTACAACTGACTTGATTGACTGGAACAACGCCAGTAGCCAGAACATGGGCGTGATGGCGCGCGTGCAGGCACCTCCGGGAGGTGTTTTTGGCGCTAGTTTCCCTCTCGGTTACGCGTTGGTCTATGCCAATCGCTTTTCTGCTACCGGAGGTGGGACTGACCAACTGCGGCTTTATAAGGTGGTTGCCGGTACCGTCGGTTTCATGAATAATGGCCTCGGCGGGCAAGGTCAGTTTGGTGTTGTGGCGGGAGGATCCGCGCCGCCAAACCCGACAAATGACTACCAGCTTGTTTTCACTGGCTACGGGAATGTCTTCACGGGACAGATTATTGATAAGAGCACGGGCTTGGCAATGACTTTCAACAATGGGTTAGGTGGCTTGACTGATCGTATCGTGGCGTCGGATCCCGGCGTGCCATCTGGGTTTGGTCCGCTCTACACAACCGGCACTTATGGGTATTTTGGTTTCGTTGGCGCAGGAGCGATCGACCCGACTTTCGACAACTTCTCAGTTGTGCCTGAGCCATCTTCTCTGACCATTGCCGGGTTGGGACTCGCAGGGTTTTTCGCGTGGAACACGCGCCGGCTCAAGCGCAGCCTGTAGAGGCGATTCGGCTGCGAGTGATTGAAGAATGAATTCGACACAGGGCCGATTTATTATCGGCCCTGTTTTGTTTTGCCAGACGCAGAATACATGTCGCTTTCGACAACAAGGAAGGTCAATTGATGCACTTAGTTAGATTTGAATTCCGTTAAATTGAACCATGAACTTGCTCATCAAAAAAACAGGCTGCGCGCCGCGCAGTTTTGCCGTCAGCGTGGCATTGCTGATTGCCGGTCTTGCCCTCATAACAACCGACCTACAGGCCCAAACGGACAACTTTGACACAGGCACTGACGCAGGTTGGTCCAAAATCACTTCACCTGACTACCCGGCGACTTACAGTTTCCCGACCGATGTTTTCGGCGGAAAGGCTTACCGACTGCAAGGCGGGGCGGCAGCAGCGCTTACGGCGCGCGTACTAGCCTATCGCGCGGACCGGTTGTACACCAATTTCTATGTAGCCGCAGACATCGTGTCATGGGATGCTGGGTACACCAATGGACAGGTTTTCGGACTGGTAGCGCGAGCAAGTAACATCGACTCCGGACTTCTTGACGCGGTGACATTTACCGTGCGGATCAATCACGTTCGTGATAGTGCAGGCAGCCGTGGGCGGGCGCAAATCTACGGGTTCTCCGCCGGAGGTGTAGGAGCATTCGTTGCCCAGGATTTTTGCACCCTTGTGTCAGGTCGGAAGTACAGGTTCGTTTTCAGTGGCACGAACAATATTTTGACGGGTTCGATTTTTGATCTGGAGGACTTAACCCGGCCGCTTACCTCTATGACAGGTGATGACGCCGCAGCTAATAGCGGCTTCGCTGGGCCTCCGCTTCCGGATCCCAACGCAGGCGGTTACTCCGGGATCTTCAACCTCTCGCTGGATGGAACCGACCCAACAACGGACACGACTTTTGACAACTTTGTGGCTTCCGAGTTGCCGCCAACGTCCGTGACATCTCCTGCGGCCCCGCATGGGATGTTGGGTATTCCACAAGTCGTAAATCGTTCGCCTGCTTCATTCGCGAATTTTTCCCTCGCAGCCAACGGCATCTCTTTTCACGCCAGCACCCTGACGACCACTAATGCGATCAACACCAATGCCATTCGGCTCTACTTGAACAATGTGGACGTTTCCTCCGGCTTGAGTATCACTGGTCCGACCACAAACGCAGCGGTTTCCTACCACGGCCTTTCCTCCAACGTCGTGTACGAGGCACATATAGAACTCCAAGACGCGCTCGGACGTAAGACCACCAACCGATGGACGTTCGACACTTTTAGCGACGCCTACTTGGCCTCTGCACATGCAAAGAATATCGAGTGCGAAGATTTTGATTTTGACGGTGGCCATTTCATTGATGATCCGCTGCCGTCCGGTTATGCGACCAATGACATTACTCACAGCAGCCCGATCAACGGCAGCGGCGTTGGCTACCTTGATCTAGATGGTACGGCTGGTGTCGATTTCTTTGACTACGACGGCAGTCCCAAGACTGATGAACACGATTTCCGGTTCTTTGATTCGGTTGGCACTCAACTGGGGATCATCGCCGGTTACTACAGCGATGGAAATGACCCGGTGATTACTCCGTTCAAGCACGTTTTCGACACGCAACGCCAGAAGTATTTAAACGCCGACCCAGCGCTGCTTGATTACGTGGTGGAGCGCACCGAAGGTGGCGAGTGGCTGAACTACACACGGATCTTCACGAACTCCAGCTACTACAATGTCTATTTGCGCTATAATTCCGGCCTAGATCAGCCATTAGTTCTCGGAGTCTTACCAAGCACCAATAATCTCGGCATGTTCATCGTCAAGGGGTCATGTACCCTTGGCAACAATTACAGATACGCGCCGCTGTTGGACGTCACCGGCAAGCTCGCGGTCCTAAGTCTTTCTGGCACAAACACCATTCGTTTAACGATGGCTGCACCACAAAGCAACATTACAAAACATACCACTGCGCTCAACTACATGGCATTTGTACCGGCCCTTTTGGTGGAATCGGCTGCTCAGGTGAACGGGCCCTATACGATCGAACCCAGTGCGATTGTGGAACCGGGATCACGACACGTCACCCTTGCGGCCGTTGGCAACACTCGTTTCTACCGGCTTCGTTGGGATCACGCAGTCTCGATCAAGAGTATCAACCTCGTAGGTGGCAATGTAGAATTGACGTACCAATAAACCTCCTAGCCATCACCGGTCGCCTCATGTATTCCACATGCGTGACTCAACATGCTGCATATTCAAAATCAGAACTTGGTTCTCTGCCTTGAGGGCTGGCGAATCCTCTGGAAAGAAATGAAACAATAATGAACTCTCACTCGGAATACTCTGTGCCGAAACAAATCGGGCGGCGGAATTTGCATCCCTGCCTCGTCTGGCTTATGGCCCTGGCCACCGCATTCTCTCTCTCTGCCAACCTCCAAGCCCAAACAGATAACTTTGACACCGGAACAGATTCTGGATGGTCCAAGATAACTTCCCCGGATTTCCAGGCGACGTACAGTTTTCCAGCGGATGGCTTTGGCGGACATGCTTATCGACTGCAAGGATTACCGCCGCCTGGTTTTATCGCGGATGCGAACACGGCGAGGGCAGTGGCCTACCGCACAGACCGGCTTTACACCAACTTCTTCGTGGCTGCGGACATCGTGGCATGGGATTCAGCTCACACCAATGGCCTGGTGTTTGGATTGCTTGCCCGGGCCAATCCCGCCACGATCGCCTCTGGCTTGATGGATGGAGCAATGTTCGTGATTGAGATCAACCGTTTCCGCGATACGACCGGCAGTCGTGGTAGGGCGCATGTCATGTCGCTCAACAGTGGATTGGCGGGTGCTGTAGCTGGTTTGGCTGAATTCACCATTGTTCCTGGCCGAAACTACCGACTCACCTTTAGTGGTGTAGGTAACCTCCTGACCGGAGCTATTTACGATCTTGAAGACCTGACTCGACCGCTCCTTACGATGACCGGCGATAACGCCATTGGTGAGTCCGGTTTTTTTGGCGGGCCTTTTCCTGACTCAAGCTTGGGTGGTTACGTCGGGTTGATCAATCTTTCGGCGGTGGGCACTGGATCAAGCACCCTTTTCGCTGGAGGAAATCTGCTGACAGATGATTTGCGCACTGACTCGACATTCGACAATTTCGCGGCCTCTGAGCTGCCGCCGACCTCGGTTGCCCCGCCCGCAACTCCACATGGGCTTCGCGGCATCCCTCAAGTGGTGAACCGATCTCCGACGTCGTTCAAGAATTTCCATCCGGCGATTAGTGGTATTAACTTTAACGCCACCACGTTGACAACCACCAATGCAGTTAACTCAAGCGCCATCCGGTTGTACTTGAACGGCACAGACGTTTCGTCGGGTTTGATCGTGACAGGATTCACAACAAATCTGGCTGTTGCGTACAACGGACTTGTTTCCAATGTTGTCTATGAGGCGCGGATCGAACTTCAAGACGTGCTGGGTCGGAAGACCACCAATACATGGACTTTCGACACGTTCAGCGATTCCCACCTTGCTTCGTCCCGCTCGAAGAATATCGAATGCGAGGATTATGACTTTGACAACGGACAATTCATTGATGACCCGCTCCCGTCAGGTTACGCGTCCAACGACGTTAATCATGTCACCCCAATCAATGGTGGCGGCATTGGTTATCTGGATTTGGTTGGTATTAACGCAAAGGCGGGCGGTGTGGATTTCTTCGACTATGATACCAGTCCTCACACGAGCGAGTTTGGTAATGAGAACGATTTCCGATTTTCCAATTCGGTCGGTACACAACTTGGAACCGTTACTCATCTAACCAGCGATGCGAACGATCCGAATGTCATTGTCGTAAACCGAAGTTTTGATACACAACGGCAGAAGTATTTTAATGTGAATCCGGCGTTGCACGATTATGTGGTGGAACGCACGGAAGGTGGCGAATGGCTGAATTACACGCGTATCTTTACAAACTCGGCTTACTACAATGTTTATTTGAGGTACAACTCGGGACTGCCGCAGCCGTTGTCCTTGGATCGGATAGGATCTGGACCCACGACAAACCACCTTGGCACGTTTGCCCTTAAAACTTCGAGTGCGATGGGAAACTACCGTTACGCACCCATGCTAAACGACAACGGCAATCTTGCAGTAATGAACATCTCAGGCACCAATACCTTGCGACTGACAATGACAAGCCCGCAAAGCGAAAGCACCAAGCAGCGCACGGCATTGAACTACCTGGCGTTTGTTCCGGCGTTGGTGGTGGAATCGGCGGCACAGGTTAATGGGCCTTATACGATAGAGACCAGCGCTTCGGTTGAGCCGGGAACCCGGCGCGTCACAGTGCCGGCGGGTGGCATTACAAGGTTCTACCGGATGGGCTGGGATCACGCTGTCACGATTACAGGCGTCAACCTGGTGGGTGCCAATGTCGTGCTGACTTACCAGTAACTAACCCGCCTTCGTTCATGCAATGGC
>JABFSR010000069.1 GCA_013140495.1 Verrucomicrobiota bacterium | reverse complement strand
GTCCTGGGTGTACGAGCCGTTGGCGTGAAACACGTCGCCCAATTTGCCGGATTGCACCATCGCCTTGGCTTCCTGAACGAGCGGGTAATAGCGGTAGTTGAAATCAATCGCATTGACCACACCGGTTTTGGCGGCGAACTTGACGAGTTCTTTTGACTCCTTGGTGTTCATCGCCAGCGGTTTTTCGGAGATCACATGTTTGCCTGCCGCCATGATCTGCTTGCTGATCTCGAAATGCACATGATTCGGCGTGCAGTTGTGGATGACCTCGACTTCCTTGTCCGCGAGCAACGCCTTCACGCTGCCGTATGACTTCGGGATGTGGAGTTGCGCCGCCTTGGAACGCGCGAGATCGTCGTTGGCTTCGCACAATGCGACCATTTCCACGTAGCCCAAACGCCGGACCGCCTCAACGTGCGCTGGTCCGATAAAGCCTGTGCCGATGATTCCTGCCTTGATGGTTTTCATAATTCCCTTGTTTCTTAATTTTCGTTTTCTGCGATTACTTGATGCTCGAAACCTTGACCCATTTGCCTGACTTGGCCGATGTTTCAACCGCTTCGAGCACGCGTTGATTTTTGACGCCTTCCTCAAACGTCGGCTGGGTCAGCTTGCCGTCCACACACGCGTTCACAAAGTCCACGACGGTGTGAATGAACGTATGTTCATAGCCGATGATATGACCTATCGGCCACCAGTTGCCAAAGTAGGGATGCACCCCTCCGCCCTGGGTGACAAGAATGTCGCGGAAGCCCTGGCGATCTTTCGCGTCTTCGTTGTTGTAAAACTTGAGGCGGTTCATGTCCTCGAAGTCGAAAAACAACGACCCTTTGCTGCCGTTGATCTCAATCTCGATATGGTTCTTCCTACCAAGTCCGTACCGAGTGGCTTCGAGATTCGCGAGAGCGCCATTTTCAAACCGGCCGATAAACATGGCCGCATCGTCCACAGTTACTTTGCCCATCTTGCGCGCGCCTTTGGCGGTCAAACCACTGCCTTTGCTGGAGTCATCGAGCAGGGGACGCTCGTTGACGAAGGTGTGCATCATGCCACAAACCTCCTGAAACTCACCGACCAGATACCGGCCAAGATCAATAATGTGGGCGTTAATATCGCCATGTGCCCCGCTGCCGCTGACTCCTTTTTGCAAACGCCAGATGAGAGGGACCTCCGGATCCACCAGCCAGTCCTGGGCATAACGAGCTCGAAAATGGAAAATCCTCCCGAGAGCGCCCTCTGTGATCATTTT
Source organism: Verrucomicrobiota bacterium (assembly GCA_013140495.1). Lineage (GTDB taxonomy): Bacteria > Verrucomicrobiota > Verrucomicrobiia > Limisphaerales > JADLHS01 > JADLHS01. The sequence goes on along the minus strand of JABFSR010000069.1, from coordinate 11,344 downwards.
CTTGGCCTGAGCAATGGCAGGAATGCGCCGGTAATTATGGCAGACCATGTGAATGATCTTCGCCTTCTGCGCGGCTGCCAGCATCTGCTCGGCCTGCTTGACTGTGAGGGCGAGTGGTTTTTCGCAGAGGACGTGTTTCCCGTTCTGCGCTGCGGCGATTGCAATTTCCGCGTGCGAATCGTTCGGCGTGTTGATGTCCACGATGTCAATGAGGGGCGACTCCACGACATCGCGCCAGTCGTGCGAGGCATGTTGCCAGCCGAGTTGAACGCGGGCTTGCTGCACACCGGCAGCGTCGCGCCCACAGATGGTGTGCATCTCAACATGGGCTTTAAGGGGAAAGAATCGCGGCGCCTGACGCCACGCGTTCGAGTGCGCCTTGCCCATGAACCGGTATCCGATCATCCCGACGCGCAGAGTTTTAGCCATATTCTAAAGTAGTGGTTGAATTGGTTTTGGCCGTCTTTATAGTGGCAGCGATTTTTCAAGTCAACCAGCGACTTGTTTTACTATGCCTTTTACCGCAGCTCAAATCGCCAGCCACCTCCAAGGAGAAGTCCTCGGGGACGCCCAAATAGTTTTGAACAGCTTCGCCCCGGCAGATCGCGCCCAGGCTGGCGACCTGACTTTCGCTGAAAACGACGAGTTTTTTGCGCGGGCTGAACAAACCGCCGCTTCCGCCATCATCGTAAGTGGCAGCATGACCTCCGCTGCTGGAAAAGTGCTGATTCGCGTGACAAATGCTCGCGTGGCGTTCGCCAAGGCCCTCACACTGTTCTTTCCCGAACCAGCCTTGCCGCCTGGCATTCACCCATGCGCGGTCATTGCGAAGTCCGCACAAGTTGACCCCACCGCGCATGTCGGACCTCACTGCGTCGTTGGCGAAAACGTCCGCGTTGGGGCGAAAGTCGTTTTACTCGGCGGCAATCACATCGGCGATAATTCAATTCTCGGAGACGATGTGAAGTTGTTTCCCAACGTCGTTATCTATCCCCGCACCGAGATCGGGAAACGAGTCCGAATCCACGCAGGAACTGTGATCGGCTCGGACGGCTACGGTTACGTTCTCGACGCGGGCATACATCGCAAAGTTCCACAGATTGGAAACGTCATCATCGGAGACGATGTCGAGATTGGAGCGAATGTGACAATAGATCGCGGAGCGCTTGGAGCGACGGTCATCGGCAAAGGCACGAAGATTGATAACCTGGTGCAGATCGCCCACAACGTTCAGATTGGCGAGCATTGCCTGGTCATCTCCCACGCTGGCATTGCCGGCAGCACGAAGCTCGGTAACTACGTCATTGTTGCAGGCCAGGTGGGCATTGCAGGACACTTGAAGATCGGCAGCAAAGTCACCATCGCTGCCCAATCCGGCGTGATGAACGACATACCCGACGGTCAGACCTGGCTCGGCAGCCCTGCGCAGCAGGACAAACAAACCAAGCGCCAATGGATTGCAATGAAGCATCTGCCGGAATTGCTCAGGCGCGTGAGCAAGTTGGAAAAACAATCGGATCCAGAATCTAAAGGCTGATTTGAGAGGAAGATCATGGCCCGAACACCATCTACGATGTTGCCGCTCGGCACGACCGCACCGGATTTCAAACTTCCAGACACGAACGGCAATCTGGTCTCCCTCTCAGACTTTACTGGCAAGCCAGCGTTGCTCGTCATGTTCATCTGCAACCATTGCCCTTATGTGAAGCATTTGCGTGATGCCCTTGCCCAACTCGCTCGCGAATACCAGCCGCGCGGTATCGCAGTGGTTGGCATCAGCTCGAATGACGTCGAAAATTATCCGGAAGACGGCCCGGTGAAAATGGCCGAGGAAGCGAAGGCCATCGGTTATACTTTTCCTTACCTCTACGACGCATCGCAAGCCATTGCCAAAGCCTATCGCGCGGCCTGCACGCCTGACTTCTTCCTGTTCGGACCCGATCGCAGGCTGGTTTATCGCGGTCAGTTTGACGACAGCCGTCCCGGGAACGGACTTCCCGTCACCGGCAAAGACCTCCGCGCTGCACTCGACTCGCTACTCGCAAGCCGGTCGGTTTCTGCCGACCAGAAGCCCAGTCTTGGCTGCAACATCAAGTGGAAGCCCGGCAACGAGCCGGAGTATTTCAGCCAGTTGTGATCCTGCTCGCCCTCACCCTCAATTCCTTTTGAGTCCTACGATGCGGACTTGTAGCAAAATCAGTTTCTCAAAAATTGGTTACGCTCGCCGTATGATTTTTGCCACGAGCCAGCCCGCCAAGACCAGTCCGGACAGAATAATCCAATTGTAGTGATGGCCGTAAGTGATGGTTGGGTAGTGGTTGCTCAACATCAGGAAGACAACCGGCTGCACAATAAACGTGTTGTGCTTGGAACGCCTCTTGGCACTCGCGCCTTCGGTCAGATCAGGCGCACGACCTTCCTTCAGCGCGGCAACCATGCGGCGTTGCGGCGGCAGAATCCGCATCCAGACATTCGCAGTCATGATGGTGCCGAACATCGCACCGAGTTGCATGTAGGCTGCTCGCTCCGCGAAGTAGTGGCACAACCCCCACGCCAGTCCGACGATGAGCGCGAATGAAATCGTAATGCCAACGTATTCGTTCTTGCCCAACGGTGAACGCCAGATCAGATCATAGACCGCCCAGCCTGCGATCAGCAGCCCGAAGCTCCAGGCCATCGCGGCGTGCGGAGACATGCGAGCGTCCTCCAGCGGCACCATCATTCCGCCATGGTAATACATCAAACCCAGCAGCAGGATGCCGCTCAACCATGTGATGAGAGATTCCCATTTGAACCAGTGCAACACCTGCGGCATGAGTTGCGGGCGTTTTTGTTTTTCGATGAGATAAAATCCGCCGCTGTGAACGAGCCACACATTTTTCTCCGTCTTTCCGTCAGCCGCGTTCTTGCTTTCAAACTCGGTCAACCGCCCATCCAGCCAGGTGAAGAAATATGTTGTGCCCACCCAAAGGATACCCGCGAAGACATGCGTCCAGCGGAGGATGAGTTTAAGCCATTCGCTAAAGTCAGGATTCATTGCGGCGACGATTGAAGTTCAATTGTTCCCGCAGGGTGCGGGGAAGCCACGTGCCGTCAAGAAAGAATTCAGTAACGGCCCGGCTTGGCCTGTTCCCGACACGACGGGGAAGGCACGAGACCCGCCGCACACTGAATGGTTTCACTCGCCCGCCGCCGCAAAGCTTTGCATACTGTCACCACAAATGGACGCAAACAGCCCTGTGGCACAATTCATTTCCAAGACGACCACCAGCCTGGCCGAAGCGACTTTCGTGCGGCTCGCGTTGTCGTCGCCCGTGGCTGATGGAGATGTTCCCCAAAAGATCCTTGGTCGCTTCGTGCGCATCAAGGGCGTGTCACAATTGTCGCTCACACTGCGCCACAACACGCGCGACGTGACGCGGAATCTTCCCATTGCAGAAGTTGCAACGTGGCTGGCCGGGGAACTGCAATCCTCCTTCCGCTGTGCGATGCTTGGAACAACAACGCGCGACTGGCAGTTCATCAGCGACAGAAACGGCACGGCGCGATTGGTGGATCATCGCCCGAAGACAAGCGCGTCGCCATCCCGCGAGCACGATCAGAAGCATCAGGGCGTTCTTGATGCGAATGCGAGGGACTGGCTGCAAGGATTGGACGTGCTGGATCGCGACGGGAAAGTGCGAGCTTCGATGGCGGACAAACACAGGCAGATCAACCGCTATCTCGAAATCGTTTCTCATCTTGCGAAGGAGTGTGGCTGGACAGACGCGGCGGCTTCGCAAACACCGTTGAGGTTTGTGGACATGGGCTGCGGCAAAGGCTACCTCACTTTTGGGTTGTGGCATTTGTTTCATCGTATCTGGAAGCGACCTGTGCAAGTTATCGGCGTAGAAACGCGCCATGATCTCGTCGCGACTACAAACCAGCTTGCCCGCCGATTGCCTGCCGATGGGCTAAGTTTTATTGCGGGCGACATCGCCTCCGCAAAACTTTCGGCGTGGGGTGAAGAGGAGAGAGGGAGTAATGTTGATGCACTCATCGCGCTGCACGCATGCAACACCGCCACGGACGACGCCATCCGGCGTGGCATCGGACTCGGGGCAAAACTCATCATCGTGTCCCCGTGCTGCCACAAGGAATTGCGTCCCCAACTCGGCAAGCCCGAACCGCTCGGCCCGGTTCTGCGGCACGGCGTGATGGAGGAACGGATGGCCGAATGGGCGACGGATGGATTGCGCGGGATGTTCCTCGAATGGGCGGGCTACCGCACAAAAATTATGGAATTTGTGGCATCTGAACACACACCGAAGAATCTGATGATTGCCGCGGTGCTGGAGCACGAACCGTTTCAGAACGAAGAAGGGCGGCGAAGGATCGAACGGTTCAAGAAGTTTTTCGGTGTTGCAACGCATGCGTTGGATCCGCTGCTCAATCCTTGCGCTTCGCCAGCGAAATGAACTTCGACGCGATTAACTGGGATTCTTTGGAACGGCTGCGCGCAAATTTCCTGGGCGGCGTGGCGGGTGCGAAGGATTACTGGCAGAGCGAAACCGATCTCGTGGATTACGACGCCACGTTTGCACAGCGCATCGGCTGGAAGTGGGATTACGTTCTCGCAGAGCTCAAACAGCGCGGCTGGTCGCCGACCGCAGGTAAGTTGCTGGATTGGGGTTGTGGCAGCGGTGTCGCAGGACGCGCTTTTCTGGATCACTTTGGCGTCAGCACGATCAACGAACTGGGATTGTGGGATCGTTCATTGCTGGCGATGAAATTCGCATCAATGCGCGCGAGGGAAAGGTTTGCCGGACTCAACATCACAACTCATGACCATGATGCGGTCAAAGGTCCGTCTGCGCCAGCCACAATTCTGATAAGCCACGTGCTTAACGAACTCACCCCGGAACAAACCGAGGCGCTGGCTGACTTTGCAGCGGAGGCGACCTCGGTATTGTGGGTGGAGCCGGGCACGTACGAAGCCAGCCTGACACTCATTGCAATCCGCGAACGGCTGCGAGAGCGCATGAACATCATTGCGCCCTGCACACACGGAGATCGTTGCGGGATTCTCGAGCCGGGAAACGAGCGACATTGGTGTCATCATTTTGCCTCCCCACCGCCGGATATTTTTACGAACGCCGACTGGTCACGATTTGCGAATGAGCTGGAGATTGACCTGCGTGACCTGCCCCTGAGTTTTCTCGTAATGGACAAACGTCCCAACACGCCGCCGGCAGAAGGGGCAACCCGTGTGATCGGCCATCCGCGTCTCTACAAGGCCCACGCGCTCATGCTCGGTTGTGACAGGTGCGGTGTACGCGAGCGGCGGTTGATGAAACGTCATCACCCCGAAGTTTTTAAGTCGTTGAAGAAAGGTTGGAACGACAATCTCCAGACGTGGCGTTGCAAAGACGACGAGATCATGGAAATCAAACCATTGTTTCAGTCCCCATGAGGGAGCTGGAAAACATCCGTTGCACTCGCTTTTGTCCCGAGTATGTTGGACTCATGGACTGGCAACAGCCTGTATCGTTGGTGATTGTTGGCGCAGCAGCCGTAGCCCTGATCTGGGGTCGAGCGCGTCGGCGCAAATCGTTTCTCAAACGAGGCGTAACCTGTCTATGCCCTGGTGCAGGCCGCGCCTCGGATCAACCCGAAATCCTCTTTCATGCCCGAAAAAATGGCGATGGTTCCCGTTCGATAAAAATCCGTGCGCGGACTTGCGCGGACAAGAAGCCTGAGATAGCTTCGCAATGAAATGGCCGTAACAAAAATCAGTTCAACGACCCACTTTACGACCCACGCTTCAGCCATGGGTGGGAGTGAGTCAATCGCCAACGGGCACTGGACACCCAACACGGACATTTACGCCGCTGAAACCGGGCTGGTGATCAAAATTGAACTGGCGGGCATGCGCAGCGAAAATCTGGAGATCACTGTGGAAGGTAATCGTCTTCGCATCTACGGTGACCGTCCCGATGGTTGCCGCGCGCACAAGTGCAACTTTCAGAGGATGGAAATCAACTACGGCCCTTTCGAGAACATATTGGAACTGCCGCCTGGCTACGATCTCAGCCAGGCAAAGGCTGCCTATCTCAATGGATTCCTTCGCATTGACGTTCCAGTCGCTGCACCCAAGCCGCAGGCCAAATCCACCCGCCTTCCCATCGCGGACGGAAAAAAATAAATTGTTTTTCTGTTTCACTTTTTGATGGGCGACGGCATCAAACTTGTTAGCATCCTCCCACGATGACCTCGCCGGACACGGAATTTATCAGCATTCTTGGCACAACCGGAAGCCCGGACGAACCGTCGCGAATTTCATCCCGTTCGCTGCCGGATCAACTTCCCATTTTGGGTCTCTCCGACATTGTGATATTTCCCGGTGCTGTTGCGCCACTGCTGGTTGAAACGCCCTCGAGCATCCGGCTCATTGACGACGTCGTGGCTGGAGATCGGCTCATGGGCACGTTGCTTCAGCGCAGACCTGAAGTGGCCGACCCTGCGCCGGAGGATTTGTACGAAGTCGGCTGCGTGGTGCGCCTCTCGAAGATGGTCAAGTTCCCGGACAACACAGCCCGGGTGCTCGTCGAGGGCCTCTGGCGCATCCGGCTCAAGGAATACATCACGGTCTCGCCGTATCTTGCCGCGAAGTTTGAATTGCTCCGGGACACGCGGGACAATTCCATTGAAGTAACCGCGATGATGCGCAATGCGCAGTCGCAGTTTCAGGAAATCATCAAGCTGTCGCCTGCGCTTTCCGAACAAGTCAAAGTCGCCGCACTCAACACCGAAGACGCTGGCCACTTTACCGATCTCATCGCCGCAAATCTCAATCTCACGCTCGAGGACCGCCAGCAATTGATCGAGACCGCCTCCGTCAAGGATCGTCTCGCCAAGCTGTTGCCGATGCTCAATCGCGAGCACGAAGTCCTCACACTCAGCTCAAAAATCCAGAGTGACGTCGCCAGCACCATCGCCAAGACCCAGCGCGATTATTTCCTGCGCGAACAACTCCGCGCCATTCAAAAGGAACTTGGCGAAGCGGAACCCAATTCGGGAGAAATCCGTTCTCTCCGGGAAAAGATCGAGACCACTCCGATGCCTGCCGAGGTCAGGAAGGTTGCTGTGCAGGAACTCGATCGCCTGCAACAGATGCCGTCGGTCGCAGCCGAATACCCTGTCGCACGAAATTATCTCGACTGGATTCTAAATTTGCCCTGGGAAAAATCCACCGAGGACAAATTTGATCTGGACGAGGCGGAGAAGATTCTCAACCGGCAGCATTTCGGTCTGACCAAGGTCAAGGATCGCCTCATCGAGTTTCTCGCCGTGCTCAAACGGCGGAAGACAATCAAGGGGCCGATCCTCTGCCTTGTTGGCCCTCCCGGCGTGGGTAAAACATCCCTTGGGAAAAGCGTCGCGGACGCGCTCGGAAGAAAATTTGCACGCATCGCACTTGGCGGCATGAGAGACGAAGCGGAGATTCGCGGTCACCGCCGCACCTACGTTGGTGCGATGCCCGGCCGTATCCTCCAGACATTGCGTCGCATCGAAAGCAACAATCCCGTCATCCTGCTGGACGAATTGGACAAGGTCGGCGCGGATTTCCGGGGCGACCCCGCCGCCGCATTGCTCGAAGTGCTCGATCCCGCGCAGAACAACACGTTCACAGATCATTATCTTGATCTGCCGTTCGACCTCTCGCACGTTCTGTTTTTGACCACGGCAAACTGGCTTGAGCCCATTCACGCCGCGTTGCGCGACCGCCTCGAAGTAATCGAACTTCCAAGCTACACCGAATCCGAGAAACTCCAGATCGCCCGGCGTTACCTGGTGCCGCGACAATTGGAGGAACACGGACTCACCCGCAGCGATGTAACCCTGCCGGATGCGACGCTTCGCGGTTTGATCCAGGAATACACCCGTGAAGCCGGCGTGCGCCAGTTGGAGCGCAACATCGCCGCGCTCGCCCGCAAAGCCGCGCGCAAACTTTCTTCCCACAATGGCCAAGCGCATCCGCTCAAGATCGAACGCGACGCCCTTACAAACTATCTCGGCCACCCGCCGTTTGTTTCCGAGACGGCTGAAAACATTTCCGAAGTTGGAATTGCCACCGGCCTGGCATGGACACCCACAGGCGGCGAGGTCCTCTTCATCGAAGTCACACGCATGACCGGCAAGGGCAATCTGCTGCTCACCGGTTCACTTGGAGATGTGATGAAGGAAAGCGCGCAAACGGCTTTGAGTTACCTGCGCAGCCAGGCTGAGAATCTCGGGCTCGACATCGCAGACTATGCCCGGCACGACATTCACATCCACGTTCCCGCGGGTGCCACGCCCAAGGACGGCCCGAGCGCGGGTGTTGCGATTGTCGCAGCGCTGTCATCGCTGCTCTCCAAGCGCCGCGTCCGCTCGGACATGGCGATGACGGGTGAGATCAGTTTGCGTGGTCGCGTCCTCCGCGTAGGTGGAGTGAAGGAAAAGGTTCTCGCCGCCGTCAGATTTGGGGTGAAACACGTCATACTTCCCGAACAAAACAAATCCGACTGGCTCGAAGTGCCCAAGGAGGCGCGCAACAAGATCAAGGTGCATTTTGTCAGCCACATCTCCGAAGTCATCAAGACCGCACTGGAGGCAAAATGAACCACTTGCTCGCGCTGGTGGTTGCAGTGTCGCTTGTTCCCCGCCTTTGCGCCACGGCAAACGAACTCTCCGAGTCTCAACTCGAAGGCCACCGCATTGCACTGGAGGTCCGCGAACTCCGCCTCACCGAGGACGCGCGCGGCATTTTGAAGATTTACAAGGGGCGTCCGCTGTTCGCTGAGATTCCTTTTCAGCTCACAACCGTTGCGACGAGTTCCAACTGGTCTTCGATCTACACGACCAGTTCCACGAACATGGGATTCGTCGCTTCGTTGACCGTGACACACACACCCGGCACCTTGAACGAATATCGGCTGACCGGTGCAGATACGAATCAAACCTCAATTCTCACCGGCAACGAAACGATGACGCCCTTCGCTGCATCTGATTATTGGGTTGCCGATCTTGGCGTTGAGTTTTTGCACTGGCCCGGGCAACGCCTGTTGACAAATCAGGTTCACCGCAGCCAGTCGTGTCATAAACTCGAAAGCACGAATCCAGCACCCGGCACGAACGGTTACACGCGCGTCATCTCCTGGATTGATATTGATACCGGCGGCATCGTCGAAGCCGAAGCATGGGACGCAAAAGGAAAATTCAAAATCTTCGAGCCGACTTCCGTACAAAAGGTCAATGGCAGATATCAGGTGCGCGAACTCGAAATCCGCAACACCCGCACCAGGACAAAGACTATTCTCGTCTTCAATTACGACAAATAGACTGTCTTCCGACGCACAATCCGGCAGGTGAGCGCCTGGGATATTACAGCAGCGGCGATTTTCGAGTGCGGTGACCTGTTTCTAATCTGATCTGTCTGGCTTTCGATTACCAACTTCTCTGCCACGCCCGCCATATCCAACCTGTGACCGAGTCACTTCTGTCTTCCCCACTGCCTTTGACACCTGATCAGTGACTCTGGTTTGCCCTGGACAAAAGCCCCCCGCGATTCTCCGGGAGAACCATACCGGTTTGTCCGGGCCAACCATCCCGGAGTACCCCGATTGTGACGGCAATCGGCGCAACATACTTTCAGGTGACAGGTGGTAAACGGATTTAAATTATGAGAACTGCTCTTGGAACAATTGCGATGCGTCCGCGCGCTGTCAGAGCGGGCTTCCAATCCGTGTTCGCAATGGCACTTGTGCTGGTTGCGCAACAAGCATTCGCGTGGCCCGATCTTCGGATTGTCAAGACCGGCCCTGCGCAGGCTTCGCCCGGCAATGTCATCACCTATACGCTGACTTACACCAACACAGGCCCGGTGAAGAGTACCGGCGTCGTGATGAAAGATTTTGTCCCTCCGAACACCGTCGCACTGACCAATACGCTCAACGGCGGTTCGTTGAGCAACGGGATCATCTCCTGGAGCATTGGCACACTCAATTCCAAGGCTGGCAGTTCGCGTTCATTCCAGGTGCGCATCAACACCAACGCTCCCGCCCCGGGATCAATCACCAATCGAGCCCAAATCTTCGGAAAAGAGGCGGAAGAAACCGGCAAGACAAACGACAACTATTCGACGCTCATCACCGCGCTCATCAGCAACAATCGCGCTCCGGTTGCCCAGAACGACACCTATACGACCACCGAAGACACGACACTTGTAATTTCCGCGCCGGGCGTTCTGGCCAACGACTCTGACCCGGATGGCAGTGCGCTGACAGCGATTTTGGCGACCGGCCCGACGCATGGAACTTTGATACTCAATACGAACGGCAGCTTCATCTACACACCGGATGCAAACTATCATGGCCCGGATTCATTCACGTATCGCGCAAATGATTGCATACTGAATTCGGGAGTTGCCACTGTTGGCATTACCGTGCTTCCGGTAAACGATGCGCCAGTAGCACTAAACGACGCCTACAATGTCACCGAAGACACGGCGTTGAACATCTCTGCGCCGGGTGTGCTCGGAAATGACTCTGACCCCGATGGTGATCTGCTCAAAGCGATTCTGGTCACTGGTCCAATCCACGGCACGCTGTCCCTCAATACGAATGGGAGCTTCATCTATACGCCAGTGGCAAACTACACCGGCCCGGATGCGTTCTCATACCGCGCCAATGACGGCATGACCAATTCGGGGATCGCAACCGTCACCATTACCGTTCTTGCGGTAAACGATGCGCCAATAGCGCTGAACGACGACTACAATGTCACCGAAGACACTGCGTTGAACATCTCTGCGCCGGGTGTGCTCGGAAATGACTCGGATCCCGATGGCGATCCACTCACGGCGATTCTGGTCAACGGTCCAACGCACGGATTGCTGACGCTCAATGCAAATGGCAGCTTCATCTACACACCGGATATAAATTATCATGGCCCGGATGCGTTTTCGTATCGGGCCAACGACGGCACGACCAATTCGGGGATCGCAACCGTCACCATCACCGTGCTTGCGGTTAACGATCCGCCAGTCGCACAGAACGACGCCTACAATGTCACCGAAAACACCGCGCTGAACATCATTGTTCCCGGCGTTCTCGGAAATGACTCCGATCCTGATGGCGACCTGCTCACGGCAGTTTTGGTTGCGAGCCCGACCCACGGCGCGCTAACGCTCAACACCAACGGCAGTTTCACCTACATACCGGACGCGAACTACCATGGCCCGGATTCGTTTTCGTATCACGCCAATGACGGTACGACCAATTCGGGAATTGCCACGGTTACGCTCACCGTGCTCGCGGTGAAT
>JABFSR010000095.1 GCA_013140495.1 Verrucomicrobiota bacterium | reverse complement strand
AATTTTGAACCATGAACGCTGAACACGAGGCCGTCGTATCCATTTTCCACGCCTGCCGGGTTCAGTAGCGACAAAAAGGAATATGGATGTGGCGTGGAGACAAGGACGGCGAAGCTGGTAATAATCTCCACTTGACGACTGGAATGCCGCGTTGCAGGCTCACTCTCGTGAACGCATACCTGAGCAGACGTTTCATGACGCTTGCGGTTACGAGAAAAAGATTGCTGAGACATTATCGTGCGATCTCCCCGGCGTTTTCGCGTTCCCAATCACCCGTTCCAGCTTCGTCCATAAGAGTCAGCAACGGTTTTACACTCATCGAACTTCTGGTGGTGATTGCAATCATAGCCATCCTGGCGGCGATGTTGTTGCCGGCATTGGGCAAAGCCAAACTCAGGGCGCAGGGGGTCTTTTGCATGAACAACACCAAGCAGTTGATGATCGCCTGGCGCATGTACGTGGATGACAGTCACGACAAGCTGCCATTTGCGTATGCGCCCGAAAATCCGAGCGATCGAAACTATCCTTACGCATGGACGCACGGCATCTTGGATTACAGCGATGGCAACACTCAGAACTGGGACGCCGACAACACAGTCAAGAAGGGCGCCATCTGGGCCTATTGCGGCAACTCCCTCGTGATTTTCAAATGTCCTGCCGATGTCGTCACCGTCAAACCCACAAGCGGCCCATTCCGTGGGCAGACCATCCAACGCGTCCGCAGCAATTCGATGAATTCCTGGTGCGGCATGGATCAGGGAGAGTGGACGTGGTTTGGCGGGCCGGAGTTCAACAAGTACACCAAGTTTCCGATTTGCGAAACCCGGGACCATCGGGCACGTGGGTGCTAATGGATGAACATCCCGACAGCATGAACGACGGTTTTTTCTGCGTGGATATGAGAGGATACCCCACGCCTTCACTGGCCACGATGCCGGATTTACCCGCCAGCTTCCATGGTAATGCTGCCGGCATTGCGTTCGCGGACGGCCATTCCGAAATCCACAAGTGGAAAGACCCCCGCACCATGCCTCCCGTTCGCAAGACCGGCCCGCCAGTGGTCAGTCAGGCCAACAATCCCGACGTAATCTGGCTCTGGGAACACACGACGACGAAGAACCGGTGATGATCCACCAGTCTTTTCTTCGAGTATGGTTTGAAGCGGCTTGATCGGTAAACAAGCTTGAGCCTGGTCAGCTTCACCAAGCTTCAGGTGGTTCTGTCACCGGCTTTCCTTCCGGCATTCGGTTTCCGGATGCGATTACATTGGTGGTTGATTGCGCGTCGAGGAATGCGTAGGAATCGTGACACCTCAATCCAATCCCGTAGCACACGAACCAGCCTCTATTATGAAATTGATAGCCTTCCTTTTGTCAGCCTTGCTGTGGCTGACCAGCGCCATCGCTGCCGATATCAGCATCAACGAGATCAGGCTCGAACTTGATGGATTGAAGAAACGAGTTGCTGCGTTGGAGGAAGAAAACCTCAAGCTCAAGCATGAAGCGAAAGTCGAACGCCTGATCGTGACAAAGGAATTGATCGTGTCAGACACGGGCGTGCCGTGGGAGAAGGGGTTTGAAGCGCATCAGATTCCCCGTGGTATTTATGCGCGTTCGGTTGGGGATGGCCCAGGCGGACTCTGGGTTCGCAGCCGCCTGATCAAGGGTGAGATTGATGATCCGTTTGACGACCGGTTTCACGCCATCGAGAGGGATGGCAGCATCCGCCGCGCGCCCGGACATATCTCATGGAACGTCTGGATTGATGGAGCGTGGAGACAAATGGCAATCATCCAGGGCGAAGGGCTTGAGCCTTCCGAAATTCCGCTCAAGGAGTGGACGGGCGGAAACCATCCCGGGCGACTTCGCTTCCAAACCTATCGGCCACATCACAACGAACCTCTGACCGATGCGTTGGTGGGGCAGGGGATGATGTCGCTCGGCGGCGGTGGGTATGGCGGCGGTGGTTTGCCGTATCCAAACGATGTGCTTCAACTTTGGGGCGGTGAAATGCACCAGGTTGGGATTTCGATTTCTGAGTCACCGATTGTTTTGAGTGACGATGGATCAGGCGAACATCATTATGCGATCATTGCCGTCGGCCCTCAAGGGCGTCGCACCGTTGCTTCGCGTACCACGAAGGCGGACGGACAGGCACGGCTACGCTGGGACAGCGTGGCTGGTGCCGATAGCTACATTATCATTCGCGATGGAAGAGAAATCGCGGGCCCATTGCGTATCGAAGGATCGCAAAAGGAATGGACAGACAAGGTTGCGAAGTGATTTGGACGAGCCGTTGCTATTTCTGCGCAGCGGGCGAGGCGGATTTGTTTTCCATGAGATGTTGGTCGAACCAGTCCGCCATAATTTTGACTTCTTCGGGCAGGGTCATCCACGGATGACCGCCACCCTTTTTGACGATCAGTTCGGCGGAGCCGCCTGCTGCCTTGAGCGTGCCCACCATCTTTTCGGATTGCTGGAGCGGCACCAACGGATCGGCATCGCCATGAATCAGGAGAAACGGGATTGGTGTTTTTTTTACCAGTTGGGCGGGTGAAATTTGAAGGGCCCTCTCCTTGATTTCCTCCTCGGTATGTCCCTTGATGCCGCCAACAAACAATAAATCCGCCAACATTTGTGAATTCGCGGGCTTACCGTTCCAATCAAGAAAGTCCGTGGGTGGAAAGAAAACAGCGGCTGCCCGGACCTGTGTGCCGAGACGTTGCAAGGGTTGGCTGGCATCGGGTTTTCCTTCTTCGGGAGTGACTGCCACCAACGTCGCGAGATGACCACCCGCCGAAGCGCCGGTCAAGCCGAGCCGGTCGGGATCAATCTTATATTCGGACGCGTGCAGTTTGACGTAGCGAATGCCCATCTTGACGTGGTTTGCCATTTCCAAACCCGTGTAACGCGTGCGCGAGCCGGGACGCAGCGCGAAAACCGTATAACCATGGGAACAGAAGATCCGGTACAACTGTGCCAGGGTGTGATCCCGGATCTTGCTGCGGTCGGAGTGCCACGCGCCGCTGGCCACGTCCACGATTGCCAGTCCGTTGGCTTTTTCTTTTGGCGTGAAAACATCCATCAACAGACCCGTGCCATGCACTTCGCCATACACGAGGTCAATCTTTTGCTCGTAGGGCAGGGAGGAGGAATCCTGGGCTACGGCGAACCCGGCTGCCGTGAGGGCGATACATGCAGTAACTGCGACATGCTTGAACATTTTCATGAGGATTGAATCGGGGAGTATTTAGTTTTTTGATGGAAGCAGATATTGATCAAACCAGTTTGCGAATTGTCGGATGTCCCAAAGCATACTCAACCAGCCGTGCTTTCCGCCTGGGTGGACAATCAATTTGACGGTGCGACCTGCCTTCTCCGCCTCAACCTGAAATCGTTGGGATTGATCCAGCGGTACGAGCGTGTCTGCGTCACCGTGGTAAATCAGCGTCGGAGGCAGATTGGAGTTTACAAAAAAAATCGGCGACATCTCACGACCGATGACCTTCCAAACCGCGAGGTTGGTGGCTTCCGGGCCAAACCCTTTCACGAAACTTTTTGGGGGACCACCATCGCCAAGATTCTCGGTGGATTTGCCAAGATTCAACAAATCAGTGACGGGATAAAAAATGGCCACTGCCTGAACCGTGCTGCTCTCGGTATCCACCGGATCAGTGGCGTCTGGTATGCCCGGGCCGCCGCGTGTGGCAAGCATCAGACTGAGATGACCACCTGAACTTCCGCCAGTAACACCGAGTCGCCCGGGGTCCACGCCGTGTTCTTTCGCATGGTGACGGATATAACGCACCGCGCGTTGCATATCCGCAGCAATATCCATGACTGTGACCTCAGGCTGGGAAATATGATACACGGCAAACACCGTGTAGCCTCGGCGCAACAACGGCGACATCATCCAAGGGCGAAATGAACCCGCCCCCGATTTCCAACCGCCACTGACCATCAAAACAACGCCGAGGCCGTTCGGCTTGGACGGACGCACGACGTCCACCGTCAGGTCATGGCCCTGGCGTTGACCATAGACCAATCCATTGGTTCGCTCGAAACTGGGGTGAAAATAGATCCATGCGGAGGCAACGAAAATGATGATTGCGAGCACCACCACCCCTATGATCTTCAGGGTCACTCGCACCAATCGTGGCAGTTTCATTGCGACGGATGTTCCGGGATTTCCTTGGCGAAGCAAGAATCAAAAGGAACTCAAATGCTGTGAGTTTGTGCCTTGCTTCATCACCCTTTTATTTGCCCAGACAGAACTGGCTGAAGATCGAGTCGAGCAAATCTTCCGTTGTCGTCTTGCCGACAATTTCGCCGATGGCATGAACTGATTCCCGCAAGTCTGCTGCAACAAGTTCCAGCGACGAATCGCCGCGTAGCACATCCAGCGCACGCTGCGCCGCTTCCCGAGCGCGTCGCAGGGCATCCTGATGGCGCGAGTTGATTGTGACTTGAGACATCTCCGCATTCACTGCACCTGACCAGACCAAGGATTTGATTGCGTCCTTGAGCTGCTCAATTCCATTGCCGGTGATGCAGCACACATCCACGAATGCAGAGCCGTCACTTAATAGTCGAACCGGCAAGTCCACTTTGTTGCGAACAAGAATCCTTTTCTTGTCGGCAAACTCGTTGAGCAGTAATTCGTCCTCACCCGTGATGGGTTCGCTTCCGTCAAGTACGTGCAGAATCAATTCCGCGCGGGCCAGCGACTCGCGGCTGCGCCGGATGCCTTCGCTCTCAATGTCATCCTTGGCGACACGAAGCCCGGCAGTATCAATAAACACGACCGGAATCCCGCGCACATTCGCCGTTTCCTCGATCGTATCGCGTGTGGTGCCGGCTATGGGCGATACAATGGCACGATCATGACCGAGGAGTTGGTTGAGCAGGCTGGACTTTCCAACATTGGGCCGCCCAATGATGGCTGCTCGAATTCCGCAACGGAGGATCTGGCCTTCGTTTGCCGTGCGCAACAGTTCGTCCATGAACGCGACGCCGTGTTCCAGACGGCCTTCAAGCTTCTCTCTTGTGTCCGGCGCAATATCCTCGTCCGGAAAATCAATGTGCGCTTCGATATGCGCAAGAGTGGCCATGAATTCGTCGCGAAGCTGATTGATGCGTTGGGAGAGTTTTCCGGCGAGCTGCTCGTTTGCGGCTCTCAATGCCAGTTCCGTTCGTGAATGAATCAGGTCGGCCACAGCTTCGGCCTGCGCAAGATCAAGCCGGCCATTGAGAAAAGCGCGCCGTGTGAATTCGCCTGGTTCGGCCAATCGCGCGCCTGATTCGAGCAGAGTGTCGAGAACGCTCTTCGTTGAAAGAATCCCACCATGGCAGGTGATTTCGACAACATCCTCCCGGGTATAGGTGCGCGGAGAGCGCATGACGGCGCACAGGACTTCGTCCACCTGCTGCCCGGCGCGAACAATCTTGCCGTAGTGAATCGTATGACTCTCCGCTGCGCTGGGTTTCTTCGACCGTGAGCCAACGGGTTCAAAACATCGGTCTGACACTGCGAGAGCGTTCTTGCCGCTGACGCGGATGACAGCAAGGCCGCCTTCACCCAGAGGGGTGGCGATGGCAGCAATGGTGTCGTCAAACATGCCCGCAACTCCCGAGCTTGTTTTCCTTGTTGCGGCCTTCAAGGAACAGTCGCGCTTTTTGGTAACTTTTCTTTTGAAGATAGTGCAACAGATCGCGCGGCGTGCTGGAAGGCAGTTGCTGTGCGAGCTCTTCAATCCGCGTAAAAATCGGCATCAAGTTCGGTTTTGGGCTGGCCGTGCGCATGGCGGCAACGCCTGTCTCCAGTTCCACGAGTGCGCTGTGAATGTTGCGTTCGAGATCGGTCATGACGGTGTGATACCAATTCCGGGTGCGGATTTCCATCACGAACCTGGGAGCGCCGGCATCTTGACGGCGTGTTCAATCGAAACGAAAACGGAAACATGCCGGCAAGATGCCGGCGCTCCCGGGTGCAATTCGTTTGAATCATTCGCCGCGCCTCCTGATAATGCTCCCATGCGCGCTGACAAGAAGATCAAGACTGCTCCCGCCGTTCGCTCCAAAAAGCTCTCTCCGACCGAACAGCGCAATCCGCGTTCGATAAAGCTGGATAAGATGTCAACCGTGGCTTCGGTGCAACTCATGTTGTCCGAGGAAGCAAAGGTCACACGGGCACTTTCTGCCAGGAGCGCGTTGATCGCCAAAGCGGTGAACGTCGTTGCCAGAGCGTTTCAAAATGGAGGCAGGTTGTTTTACTTTGGCGCAGGTACAAGCGGGCGTCTCGGTGTGCTCGATGCGAGTGAGTGTCCGCCCACGTTCCGCACTGCTCCGGAAATGGTGCAAGGCATTATTGCCGGTGGCGATGTTGCGTTGCGTCGTTCAGTTGAAGGGGCGGAGGACGATGCTGCGGCGGGTGCGCGCGAAGTCCGGTTGCAACGGGTCGGGAGAAACGACGTTGTTGTTGGGATCGCGGCCAGCGGGACGACGCCGTTTGTCTGGGGCGCGCTGGCTGAGGCGAAAAAGCGCGACGCAACCGCCATCTTAATTTGTTTCAATCCGCATCTGAAAATTCCGCCCATGCTGCGTCCCAAAATCATCATCGCGCCTGATCTTGGCCCCGAAGTCCTGACAGGCTCGACGCGCTTGAAATGTGGCACCGCGACAAAGTTGATTCTCAACATGCTCACGACCCTGGCAATGGTTCGTGTTGGCAAGGTGATGAGCAACCTTATGGTGGATGTGCTGCCGGGCAATGCAAAGCTACGCGATCGCGCAATGCGAATCGTGTGTGATTTGACCAGGGACAGTTATGCCGAAGCCAAAGCGGCGCTGGAGACCAATGGCTGGGTGATCAGGAAGGCAGTCGCGCGGCGAGGTCGGAAATGAATTGGGAAACTCCTTTGAGCCGCCCTTCCCAGTAGAACACCACCACCAAACGGAGCAGGCCGGTGGCGACGATGGTGGTAAGGCAGCCGTTGAAAAAGAGTCCGATGGCGTGCGGTGGGTCGGGTTGCAAAATGCACGGCAGTCCGTGGTAAAGCACCGAGAGGGTGAGCGCGAGGCCCACAAGCCACGCGACCCAGCCGTTCAACCATGGGATCATGTCGAGCAATCGCAATGTAAGCAACGGCGCGAAGCCATACGCGATTGCGGTGAATGATTGCTTGAAATTGTTCCGGCGATGAAACGTCTGGCTGAATGCGCGTACCGCCCCAGCCACGACAAAAACAATTGCCACAAAAAGTGCCGAGTGGAGAACCTCGAACACCACAGCTTCCTGCACCGTGTAGTGCTTCAACAAATGGATGGGCTCGTTTAGAAATTTCCCTGATTTTGCCAACCCGTATCCCTCGATGGCAGATGTGGTCGCCACAAGCGGAAGCAGAAAAATGAAAAGCACTCCCAGCACGCCGCGATTTGCTTCGGCAATACCGGTCCAGGTCGCCACAGGACGAATGAGCATCAACAAGGCCTTGATCATTGAACCTATTTGATAACGTGCCCAGGGCGGGCTGACAATCAAATAGGCACGGCAACTTGCGTTCAATCGCGCGCGGGGTAAAATCGTGACATGAAGAAATGGCTCTCTTTGATGATGCTGATCACAGGCGCACTGCTTTTGAACACGGGCTGCACGACAACGAAGATTGACTGGAATGCACGCGTGGGAAGTTACACTTTTGACATGGCAGTGACGGATTTCGGTCCGCCTGACAAGCAGGCCAAACTCTCGGATGGCAGCACGGTGGCTGAGTGGTTGACAAGACGGGGTTACACAACGGTGAGTCCCGCGTTTTACTATGGGCGCTGCCATAGCGTCCTGTGCGGACCGCCGATTCCATCAATGTTGGAATCACGAACGCCGGACGTGTTTCTGCGATTATCGTTCGGCTCTGGTAATAGATTGGTTTCGTGGAAAAAGTTCGCGCGATGACAAAAAAACTCTTTCGTTTGGGATCGCTGCTTGATTAACTGCGGGTGTGAACGTTGATCTTGGTATCTGGGGAAAGATGACACGAGTGGTGATTTGCCTCCTCGTAGTTGCTGTTCTTCTCGGAATCGGCGTTCTCTACCTGCCTCTCATCCAACAGAACGAACGAATGCGCAAAGAAGTGCTCCGTCTCAAAGCGCAGACTGCAAAGGAGGAGGAAACCAATCGTCAGTTGAAGGCATCGGTGGAATCTCTCCGCAACGATCCGAAGGCAATCGAGCGCTATGCCCGCGAAAAGTTTGGCTACGCCAAACCTGGTGAAACCGTAATCCGCTTTGAACCCGCCTTGACTCAGCGTGTCACAACGCAGTAGTTGGTCCGTTCTCGCCTTCTGGAAACCCGATCTCAGACCGTCATCAACTCTTTTTCCTTGTTGGCAAAGTGCTGGTCAATTTTCCCGATGTAAGTGTCGGTCAGTTTTTGGACGTCTTTCTCGGCCTGCTTCTCTTGATCCTCGGTTACACCGCTGTCATGAGCGTGTTTCTTCAGCTGGTCCATCGCATCACGCCGGACGTGACGGATTGCCACACGTCCGTCCTCCGCCATTTTCTTGATGATCTTGACGAATTCCGTGCGCCGTTCCTGGCTGAGTTCTGGAAAGAAAATCCGTATGGTTTTTCCCTGAGTTGCAGGGGACAGTCCGAGATTTGCCTTTTGGATTGCTTTCTCGATGGCGGTGATTTGAGTGGCGTCCCACGGTTGGATCGCAAGAGTGCGTGGCTCGGGAGTGGTGATTCCGGCAAGTTCCCGGATGCGCATCTGCGATCCGTAACTGTCCACCAGGATGTTTTCAACGAGAGCCGCCGAAGCCTTGCCCGTCCGCACGCCGGCAAATTCATTCACCACAACATGCTCCGTCTTTTCCATCTTCTCCTCCGCTTCCATCAAAATATCATCGAGTGTCATAGCAGGGGAAGAGTAGCAACACGGTCGGAAATGTATAGGGGCAAAAAAATCGTATAGGGGCAAAAAAATCGTGGCACGTGATGCGTGGTGCGTGAAAAATCCATTCGGGCCACCGGCGAATGCTCACGCACCACCAACCACGCCTCACCGTTCGGTCGAAGCCTTGTGCCGAGCCAGGATGAGCATCATGCCCAGCACCAGTATCACCCCCGTCCCCGGCTCGGGCACGAGCGTGTAACCAATGACGTCGAACAACCGATAGTCGTTTAGCGTGAAATCCATTCGCTCTCCGAACGCAACGGTCGGATCCATCAGACCAAGTTCGAGTCCATCCTTCCAGTGGCTCGCCTGCCGTCCGTCGCCAAATGTAACTCCCGTGCTGAACAAGGCGATTGACGTCAATCCGCCATCCACCGAAAAAAACTTGTCGCGCGTATCAGCCGTGTAATCCGTTATGCCAGCACCCATGTTCAAACTCATTTCCGAATAACGAAACAAATCAACCATGTTGTCGCTGAACGCAAAGCCAGGAGATGTTCCGTTGAACGAATCAATGTCGTCCACACCGCTGACAAATCCGAGCGCGTGACCAATCTCATGCGCCGCCGCGCCAATGAAATCAATCTTCCCGGGATCAATCACAGGACCGTGATTGAAATCGAATGCAAAATTGGAACTAAACCGGATCAGGGCATCAACCTCGCCACTTGCTCCCACAAGTCCCAGCGCCTTGGCATTTGCCGTTGTCATGCCGACTCGATCCATTGTGTCCACGTAGGGTGTTGAACTGTTCGCACCGTCTGGATTGTTGCTCGTGTGGTTGATCAATCGGTTGAAGCTCGTCCCGGACTGCAGTGCTGCCACCGACGAGAAGTCGTCCGGCGAAGTTGCATGTGTGCCAAGTGCCGTGCCGACCGACGAATAGCTTGTCTCGTAAAACGCGCTTCCCGCCTGACCAATGACTCCCGGCCCGAGTGCAGCGTAACCAATCTGGACGTTGACCGTGACGTTGTCGGCAATGGCTGATGACCACAGATTTGCCGCCGTGGTAAACCCATCAATCGCAAACTGCGGCATGCCGGGGTCTGGAATGAGATTGAACGTCAGATTGGCTCGCGCCACGGGAATGACCAGCAAGGCTGCAAATCCGGCGATTCGGAGAGATTTCCCAGTGTTCATGTTCTGATTCTGATGGTTTTGAAAATCGGCGGGCTACTAGTAACACCAAAACCCACCTGAATCAAATGCGCCAGCGAGGTAAATGCCCGATGCGACACTACGAAGTATCCGGCAGACCCGGTTTGGAACGACGGTCATTTACCCAACAGCGTCATTACGGAATGAATTCCCACCGGTTAAACATTGCAGCCTGTCCGCAGCGACCTCCATCCGTGGCGATCAGATTCCACACGGTCGCCCTGGCGATGCGAAATCGGCGTCCGCTCTTGGAAATGCGCACGCCGGAATAATCATCAATAAAGCCCTGCCGCGTCACAGTGTCCAGAAGCCGCGCTCGTTCTTCACGATTTGGGACTTCGGCGGTGAAACGAGACGGCGTGTGGATGAGTTCCTCCCAAGTCATTTCCCATAGCGCGAGAGCCGTGGCGTTGCCGTAGTTCAACACCGGGTCAGCCTCCATTCCATGCGACACCAGCACGAATGGTGCGCCGAAAACTTTTGCCGCAACTTCTCTCGCATCACCGACGGCCAACAACAACTCGCGTCCGGTCCAGTGCTTCAAACTGCGCGCCAGACACGCGGTGTGGGCGACGACAGATTCGTTTTTCCAGATTTCATTCACCACTGCGCATCACTTGTTCGTCACAGTCGTCGTTGCTGGATTCAAAAACCCATTGTCTGCGAGCCAGTCGGCCAGACGTTGCGGCCATGTTTTGATTGTGGCGAGTTTTGAACGTCTGCCCATGTTGAAACCGTGTCCACCCTTGGCGTAAAGGTGAACTTCGACTGGTCGTCTCGCTTCCCGATATTTTTCAAGCTGCGTCAGCACGGGCTCCACGTGGCCTCGATCATCCGCTGCCACCAGGAAAAATGCAGGCGGTGCATCAGCCGGTATTGGACCGGTGGGAACGCCAAGAGGACCTGGATAGATTACGATCTGAAAATCAACATGGCAGTCCATTCGTTCAATCGAATCCACGGAATTTGTGTCTCCCGCTGTCGGGCTGTAAACCAGCAGGGCTGCGACTTCACCACCGGCTGAAAATCCCATGACCCCGATTCGATTCGTATCGAGCTTCCACCCGACGGCCCGGCTGCGAATCAACCGCGTGGCACGTTGCGCATCCTGACGCGGATGAATTTGGAGCGAGTAGGGGGAATTTGTCTCCCGTGCGAGACGGTGTTTTAGTACGAATGCCGTCACGCCAAGGTTGTTTAAGAATTCAGCGGCATCAACACCTTCAGCTTTGAACACGAGTTCGCGATGCCCGCCGCCGGGAATAATCAATACCGCTGCGCCGTTGGCTTTATCCTTCGGCGCGGGAAAGACGGTGATGGACGGATTATGAATGTTGCGCACCCAATAATCCCTGGCCTCCTCCGGCTCAGTTCTGCGGTTTTCAAAACCGGGCGCGCCTCCTTCCCAAAGTGGGATGACCTGCGGTTCGGCAAACGCGAGAGAAGTTATTGCGCACGTCAACAAGGCGCACGATGAACGGGTGAGGGCTTTCATTGGAGCGAAATCAGGTTTGGTAGCGCGTACGGGAATCGAACCCGTCCTTCCGGATTGAGAATCCAGCGTCCTAACCGATAGACGAACACGCCAACCAGCTACGCGGGAATCTTAACCGGCCAGCCTGACAGTGTCATCAGGAAAGTGTTGGCAAATCATTCTGATGACAAAAAAGACGGCGGCCTTTCGACCGCCGCCCTGTAAATTACCGAGGCAATTGAGATCAGTGCTCAGGTGAGCGTGATCTTGTCGCCTTCCTTGAGCGTCACGATGGCTTTCTTCCAGTTGGGCGCTTGACCGGCTTGCGCGGTGCGCTGACGACGGAATTTGCCACGAACGTTCAACGTGTTGATCTTGGTGACCTTGACCTTGAACAGTTCCTGCACGGCGCTGCGGATCTGCGGCTTGGTGGCACGCCGGTCGGCAACGATGGTGTATTGATTGAATTTTTCGCCCTGACGCGTGCCTTTTTCGGTGAGCCGGACGGTTTTGACGATGTCGAAAGAGTTCATGTGTTATTCCTTGTTCAAGCGGGCCTCGACTTTTTCAAAAGCTCCGCGCGTGAAGATTAGCTTGCCGGGGCGGAGCACGTCGTAGGTGTTCAACGTTTCGCTTGTGGTGAGCGTTACGTCTTCGAGGTTGCGTGAAGCCATCGTGAGGTTTTTGTTTTCGCCGGTGCTGACGAAAAGTGCTGTGCCTTTGATTTCCAACGCATTGATCACGCTGACAAATTCCTTTGTCTTTGGTGAACTAAGTTTGATGTCGTCAACAATGACAACGTCGCCTGCTTTGAGGCGTTCACTGAGCGCCTTGCGCAACGAAAGCTGCCTGGTGCGGCTGTTGACCTTCTTGGCGTAACTGCGGGGCTTCGGTCCGAAGACCACGCCACCACCCGCCCACAAGGGTGAACGGAATGAACCGGCGCGAGCGCGACCGGTGCCTTTTTGCTTCCACGGTTTCTTGTTCGAGCCGGCAACATCGCCGACCGTTTTTGTGCAAGCCGTGCCCATGCGTTGGGCGGCTTGATACGCGACGACCGTGTCGTGAACGGCCTGGGTACCGCGACCGTTCTCGATGAGCTCGAATTTCACTTCGAGTT
>JABFSR010000039.1 GCA_013140495.1 Verrucomicrobiota bacterium | reverse complement strand
GACATTCTGGCCTGACACGGCAGAACAGCTCGCAAAATCCTTCTGGCCCGGCCCTCTTACAATTGTGCTGCCCAAGTCGAAGGAGATTCCAGACATTGTCACGGCGGGTGGCGATACCGTTGGCGTGCGCTGGCCGAGTCATCCGTTCATCCAGGCGGTGATCCGAGAGTGTGGCTTTCCGCTCGCTGCGCCGAGTGCGAATTTGTCGAACAGCATTTCACCGACAAACGCCGAACACGTTCGCAAGCAACTCGGCTCGAAACTCAAACTCATTGTGGACGGCGGGCAATCGCAGGTGGGCATCGAGTCCACAGTGATTGACTTGTGCGTCAGGCCGCCGCGAGTGCTCAGGCCGGGAATGATCCATGAAGAATCGTTGCTGGCGGTGATTGGGGAAATCCAGAGTCCAGAGTCCAGAGTCCAGAGTCCGGCGGGAGGCTTGCGAAGTCCGGGGTTGTTGCGGAAACATTATTCGCCAAAAGCCAAGTTGACGTTGTTGTCGTGGCGCGAGACGGCGGAGTTGAACTTTCAACTTTCAACTTTCAACTTTGAACCATCGAAGGTTCACATCATCGCTCACACACACATTCCTTCCGGCGAGGGTCTCGGTGGTGTGAGCGTGATTCCCCACGATGCCGAGGCGTTTGCACGGGCGATTTATGCAGAGCTGCACCGGTGTGATGAAGCTGGGGCGGAACTGATCGTGGTGGAGGCGCTGCCGGATTCGATTGAATGGCGGGCGATTGCCGACCGTCTGAATCGTGCGGCTGCGGATTGACTAATAACGCTCTGTTGCCCAACCTTCCATGACGATGAGATTTCTCGGATTACTGCTGGCACTGGCGTTCGCGATGGTTTCCACCGCCGCGAAGGCAGAAACAAACCACGTGCGCGTGCTTTCCCTGGAGGATTGCATCAAGATAGCTCTCGAACACAACCTGGACGTGCAGATTACGAGGATGAATCCCGAGCTGAACCGGCTTTCATTGTCCGGCGTTTACGCGGCATACGATCCCACGTTCTCCGTTTCCGGATCACATGACTACAGTCTCTCGCCCGGAGGTCTGGATTCGCAGGGTAGAAATTTCGGCGGTACGGAAAGCGAGAGCGACAACTTTGGAGCGGGATTCTCGGGCCTGACTCCGTGGGGATTGCGCTATGGCTTGAGCGGCAGTGTTTCGGATCGTTACGGTACCCAACCTTCCGCGACGATTGATCCAAACAACCAGACGGTTGTCACGAACAGCTTCATGGACATCAACTCGGGAAACACCGTCAGCTACCTCAGCACCAACTTCGGCACAACGCCCATCCGCCTTCCGTTCGAGAACACTTCCGGCAGCGCCGGCTTTCTGGAATTGCGACAACCCTTGCTCAAGAATTTCTGGATTGATTCAACGCGCCTCCAGATTTTCCTGCGCAAACAAGATCTAAAAACTTCCGAACTTGGATTGCGTTCGCAGGTCATGACCACTGTCACAGCGGTGGAGCAGGCGTACTATGATTTGATTTTTGCACTCGAAAATGTGCGCGTGCAGGAAAAGGGATTGGAACTTGCCGAACGGCTCGTATCCGAGAACCGCCGTCGTGTGGAGGTTGGTGCACTCGCGCCACTGGATGAAAAACAGGCGGAATCCCGCGCTGCCGCAAGCCGGGCGGATTTGATTTCAGCACAAGCCGCGATGGCGACCCAGCAGCGCGTGTTGAAAAGCCTTTTGAGTGATAACTATGAAGAGTGGAAGGACACGCACGTCAGTCCGACAGAATCACTCATCGCGTTGCCAGAGGTGTTTGATCTCCAGGAAAGCTGGAGGCGCGGTCTGGCACAGCGGCCCGATCTGGCGCAGGCGAAGATCAGTCTGGAAAGTCAGGGCACGCTGGTGCGTTACCAGAAGAATCAGTTGTTTCCTGAGCTCGATCTGGTTGGTCGTTACGGTTACAGCGCTTCATCAAGGGAGTTCAGCGGCGCGTTTGGGCAGTTGGGCAGCATGGACAACCCGTTTTATTCCTACGGCGCACAATTAAGCGTGCCGCTCGGGAACACCGGTGCGCGCAGCAGCTACAGGTCTGCCAGGGCCACCAAGGAACAGATTGCGCTCCAGTTGAAACAGGTGGAGCAGAACGTCCTGATTGGAATCGAGAACGCCATGGCCACGGCGCGGACCAGCCTGGAACGCGTTGCTGCGACGCGGCTGGCGCGACTCTATGCAGAGGAGGCATTGAAGGCGGAGGAGAAAAAACTCGAACAAGGCAAGAGCACCAGCTTCATCGTGCTCCAGTTGCAAAGCGAACTCACTGCGGCGCGATCTTCGGAAATCCGGTCACTTGCGGATTACAACATCGCGCTGGCTCGACTGGCCCTGAACGAGGGCAGCACGTTCACGCGGCGAAAGATTGATCTTAGCGTGAAGTGACAGGTGTGTGGAAGAATGAGTTGGCTGCTGTAGCGTCGGGCATCTTGCCTGACGTGGAGGGCGTGCGTCTCGCCGCCCGGATTGAGGTGAGAATGATAGGAGGCGAAGGCAGATTCCAGCGCGTTGGATTTGCGTGAGGCTTTTTCCGCCGGGCTGGAAGCCACGGCTCTACGGCAGGCGAGACGCCCGCCGCTACAAATCAAGGCGTGATGGCGCGGGAGAATTGGTTGGTGGCGGGCTTGGAAAACGGAGGCGGATCAACGCAAAGGCGCAAAGGTGCAAAGCCGCCAGGCATTGAGACTCGATAAACTCACACTGGTTGAGCGGAGATGTTTCATGCTGTTCTTTGGATGAACATGACCGGAAAACTTCGACGCGAATTTCACGAATTAGCGCGAATTGAAACGGACTGATCGGAATTCGCGTCAATTTACGAAATTCGCGTCAAGTGCTTGTCTCCGGCCTCTGCCTTCCGTTTCTTTGAGCCTTTGCCTCTTTGCGACTTTGCGTTAACTACCCTTTCCGGGATCAAGGCGTGATGGCGCGGGAGAATGAGTTGGCTGCTGTAGCGTCGGGCATCTTGCCTGACGTAAAGGGCGTGCGTCTCGCCGCCCGGATTGGTGCGCGAATGATTGGAGGCGAAGGAAGATTCCAGCGCGTTGGATTTGCGTGAGGCTTTTTCCGCCGGGCTGGAAGCCACGGCTCTACGGCAGGCGAGACGCCCGCCGCTACAAATCAAGGCGTGATGGCGCGGAAGAATTGGTTGGTGGCGGCTGCGGCGGGGACATTGATGACGACGGGAACGGCGTAGGTGAAGTTTGTGAAATCTATCCAACTGCCAGCGGCCAGCGAAGGCGAAGTTTGGATGCGGTAAGGTTGACCGACGCTGCCATCAAGGAACGTGCAACTGAATCCGGTGCCGGGGGAATGAATCATGTTGCTGAATCTGCCCCGCGCCGCGCCGATGTTTGCCTTGGCAGCGTAGCCGGACACCTTGTTGCCTGCTTTGGTGAAACCGCCACCCACATACAGATTCGTACCAGACACCGCCAGCGCATTGACAGTGCCGTTCATCCCCGACCCCAAGGCCGACCAAGTGCTCCCGTCCCATTTGGCAATGTAATTGGCCGTCGTTCCGCCCGCCGTGCCGAAGTATCCTCCCGCAAATATGTCCGTGCCCGACACCACAAGCGCAACGACTGTATCACCATCAGATGGATCATATCCAAGTCCCGATCCCAAGGCCGACCACGCACTCCCGTCCCATTTGGCAACATGGGTGGCCGTGTTTCCATTCGCCGTAGTGAAATCGCCTCCCGCATACAGATCTGTGCCTGATACCGCCAGTGCATAGACAATGCTATCCATCCCCGACCCTAGGGCCGACCACACGCTCCCGTCCCACTTGGCAATGTAGCCGACCACATCCCCGCCTACCGTCCAGAAGCTACCTCCTGCATACAGATCGGTGCCAGACACCGCCAATGCATAGACTGTCGAGTTCATTCCCGACCCCAAGGGTGACCATGCGCTCCCGTTCCATTTGGCAATATTAGTAGCTGACGTCCCTCCTGCCGTTGTGAAATCGCCTCCCGCATACAGGTTCGTGTCGGACATCGCCAGTGCGTAGACACTACTATTCACGCCTGACCCCAAGGCTGACCACGCGCTCCCGTCCCATTTCGCGATACGACTAGCAGCGGTGCCACCTGCATTCGTGAACGCCCCTCCCGCATACAAGTTGCTGCCGGACACTGCAAGTGCGTACACCGCATCGTTCATCCCCGCCCCCAAGGCTGACCATGCGCTCCCATCCCATTTGGCAATGTAATTAGCCGCGCCCCCACCGGTTGTCGCGAAACCACCTCCTGCGTACAGGTTCGTGCCCGACACAGCCAGAGCATAGACCAGGTTATTCATTCCCGATCCCAATTGCGACCACACGCTTCCGTTCCATTTAGCAATGTAGTTGGCCGGCTGTTCGCCCGCTGTGGTGAACACGCCGCCTGCAAACAGATTTGTGCCGGACGCCGCCAGCGCATAGACAGGAGGAAAAACTCCTCCCATTCCCGATCCTAACACTGACCAAGCGTTGCCGTTCCATCTGGCAATCCGGTTGGCTGCCGTTCCGCCCGCCACAGTGAAGTACCCTCCCACATAAAGTTGGGTGCCAGATACCACCATCGCAATAACGTCGTCGTTCATCCCTGAACCCAAGGCTGACCAAGCGGTACCATTCCATTTGGCAATCCGGTTGGCTGCGTTTCCGCCCGCCGTGGTGAACGAGCCTCCTGCGTACAACGTGGTGCCAGACACCGCCAGCGCATTTACCGGGTCGTTCATCCCTGACCCTAAGGCCGACCAGACGCCCCCGCTCCATTTGGCAATTGAGTAGGCCACATTTCCGCCCGCGAGGGAAAACTGGCCTCCCGCATACACAGTGGCGCCAGACACCGCCAGCGCATTGACTGCATCATCCATTCCCGTACCCAATGTTGACCATGTAGCTCCGTTCCATTTAGCGAACCGGTTGGCAACCGTCCCGCCAGCTGTGGTAAAAGTGCCACCAACCAGGAGTTCGTTTCCGAAAAGCATCAGCGCCCTCACGGTGTCGTTCATCCCAGAACCCAATGGCGACCAAGCGTTCCCGTCCCATTTGGCAATGAAGTTGGCCGGGATCCCACCCGCAGTGGTAAAATCGCCTCCTGCGTATAGATTCGTGCCAGCCACCGCAATCGCTCTGAGCGAATCGTTCATCCCCGATCCCAAAGGCGACCACCCATTCCCGTCCCACTTGGCTATCCCATTGGCAAATACATCTCCTATGATGGTAAAGTCTCCACCGATGTACAGATTACCTACGTTATCCACCGCTGCGGCGTACACATATTTATTTGCTCCAGGAATTCCGCCCATGCTGATCCAATCCGCGTCGCTGAATGTGGGATCAATGCGCACGGGATAGATTGCTGCCGCATCATCCACCAGTACGGCCAGTCGCGTGGTGGCAGGCGTCTCCGCCTGCCGTAGAGCCGGGGCTTCCAGCCCGGCGGGAAAAGCCTCACGCATTGTCAAGCGCGCTGAAAAATCTCCAAGCGTCTCTCGGACTCCACGCCCATTCCGGGCGGCAGGATGCGCGCCCTCTACGGCAGGCGGGACGCCCGCCGCTACTTCCATTCGCGCAGGCAATTCGCGGCCCGTGGCATCCACCACGCGCAGGCGGTTGTAGGCCAGCTTGCGTCCGGAGCCGTCCAACACCAAGCGCACCCCGTTGACCAGCGGCTCGGCCTTGGCGCCGGTCACGTCCAGTTCCACGCGCAGTTCGCCTTCGCCACCGGGCCGTTGTTCCACAATGAAATCCTGTCGCACACCGTCCACGCTCACCGTGTATTCCTCCGTCAACCCGTCCCGGATGAACCGCGCCACATTCTCCGTCACGCTCACAACGCCGGTCTCGCGGAGTGCGCCCGTCCCCGGGCGCAGAAACGTTGAAAGCAGGGGTGGTGTGGTTTGTTCAAACGCGTCGGCCATGTTCGCGTCGCTGCGCCCGAGGACGGGCGCACTCCGGAAGCGATCGCCAAAACCTAAATCATCAGCCCGGCCTACTTTCACTGCCATCACACGGAATCGTTCGCCGGAGGAAGTGTCCGCAGTGGAACTGAGCCAGAGACCTTCGTGCGTGACGTAGCCTTCGAGCCGTTGGAATGCGCAGCGCAATCGTGCGCCGTCCGGCGTGGCGGTCACGGACAAACCGTCGCCGTGATATTGTTTGCCGGCCACGGCCCCGAGTTGGTCCATGGGAATCGGCGTGGATTTGTTGGGGTCGGTGTTGGAGGCAGATTGCGTCTGGCCGATGGCCTGCGCGGCGAAGAGCGTGACGAGTGCAATTGAGAGGAAGCAGGAGGAGAAGATGGTTTCCTCGCTGGTTCCGGCGGAACCTGTTTGGCCCTGCGAACCCGTCTCTGGAAAGTTTGTGTCAACGCTCGCCCTCACCCCGGCCCTCTCCCCCGAGGAGAGGGAGAAGCCACCGCGCGACACGGATGTTTCGGAGTCACCGTTGCCAGCGCCAGGCTTTCTCTTTTTGCTCCAGCAGCCGGAGGATGACTTAAACCACCCGTTCTGCCTGAAGACGGACGACGATTCTCCCTCTCCGGAGGGAGAGGGCCGGGGTGAGGGCGGTCCAAACCACCCTCTGTCCGGCGGGGCAACGGCTGACTCACGCCAGCCTCCGCTGAAAAGTGCGGAGAACGAGAAGAGGGAGGCTTTCCTTTTCATGGCGTGCAGGTTATGTGAGCCGACTTTACGCCCGTGATGGAACTTGTCAATTCTCTTCTCGACTTCCTTCTGTGAGGCGAAGGTTGCGTTTGGACTGAAAACTTCGGAACGGTTTATTCCTGGTCTGACTTCAACCAACTACGATCTCCAATCAACTCGTCCTTCATGGCTGTGATCTGGTCTGACTTGATGGGAATGTATTTTCCGGTGGACTCCGCAAGTCTGACCCCTGACACCGTCCGGGCTTCCGCTTTTGCCTCGTAGATCCTGTTCTTGCGGTTTGCCGTCAGTTCACCCGTGACAATGACTTCGTTGCCGGGGGTGAGAGGTTGCAGGAAGCGCACGCTCATCTCGGCGCAGAAAGCGAACTGCCGTGTTTGCACTGCGCAGGCCCAGACCATGATTTCGTCCAGCACCGTCGCGATGATTCCTCCATGTACCACGCCCTTGAAGCCGACGTGCTGTGTTTGCGGATGGAAGTGCGTCCGGACAATCCGTCCGTCCGTCTCGAAGCGGAGTTTGAGTCCGGCAGGATTGGATTCACCGCAGACAAAACAGGAATGGGTGTGAGGCAACGATTGCATGGCGCGCCTACTGAAACGGAAAAAGTGACAGGGGTCAATCGTCGCCTCCGACTCAATACGGTGTGTGCAGTAGCGTCAACTCAAGCCCTGACGTGGCCATTCCACCTTCCTGAACCGCAAGAAAAGCAAAGATTTTGGCAATGGACCGGTAGCTGGCAGCCGACGAAAACCACAAATTCGTCGCATGACAGGCAACAGGATGCTTTCCAAGGCCGGGCAGGGGACGGTTTTTGTGGCGGGTTTGAGCTACAAGACCGCACCGGTTGAATTGCGCGAGAAACTTGCGGTTCATGCTTCCCGGCTGAAATGCCAGGGTTGCAGGCTGAAAGTGGGGGGCAATCTTTCGGAACTTGTTTTGCTGTCCACCTGCAATCGCGTCGAAATTTACGGCGTCACGCCGAAGGTGAACGGAAACATCCACGGCATCTTTCGTCACATCGCGCAGGGCGCGGAGGATTTTGCGCCGCATCTTTACATCAAGGAGGGCGACGAGGCTGTGCAGCATCTTTTCTCCGTCGCGAGTGGATTGGATTCGATGGTCATCGGTGAGACGGAAATCACCGGCCAGGTCAAGCTTGCCTATCAGGCGGCGCAGGATGCGAAGCTGACCGGTCGCGTGCTGAACCGCATTTTCCAGACTGCCCTCCAGACGGCAAAGGAGATTCGCACTGCAACCGGAATTGGCCGTGGTGCGACATCCGTGGGGAGTGTTGCGGTGGAACTGGCGGAGAAAGTCTTCGACCGCGATCTGTCGGAAAAGACGGTGATGATTCTGGGTGCAGGAAAAATGGGCGAAGCCTGCGTGCGCCACTTGAACAAGAAGGGCGTCCGTTCCGTGCTCGTGTCCAACCGTTCATTCGAGCGGGCGCAGTTGCTGGCGGCGGAGTTTGGCGGGCGCGCGATTCGTTTTGACGATTATCTGAAAGCCATGGAGGAGGCTGACATCGTAGTGAGTTCCACGGGTTGTCCGCACACGATCTTGCACCGGGACGAAGTCGCCCGGGTCATGAAGGTGCGGGGGAATCGCCCTCTCGTGTTAATTGACATAGCCGTGCCGCGTGACATCGAGGCAGACGTGCAGCAGGTCGGTAATGTTTACCTTTTCGACGTGGATGATCTGGAAATGGTCGTCCGTGAAAACGTGAAACACCGTCGTGAGGAACTGGATCGTTGTCAGGCGATCATCGGGGCACGGGCCGCGGCCGTACTCGCACGGTGCAACGCTGGCGCGGCACTGGTCCGGCGGGCGGTTCAACCCGCATCCGGTTGGGGTTATGAAGGCATGGCCGGCTGTGCTGCCTGAACCGGCGGGATTCGCAAAAGCATACAAACAAGTTCAGCGAAAGACCGGTGTTCGGTTTGTCCCTTCCTTTTTCATCTTCCGAATAGGCGCGATACATACGGCAGGCTCGTCTTCACGCGTGCAATTGTGTCGAAGCTTTGCCGTCTGCCATTTTCAACACATTGCTCCGTCCAATTTTACGGATTTTGACGCAGTCGAGTATCCAAGGATGCAGGCCAATCAGACAACCGCTGCACAATGAAAAGGTGTTTGTTTCCGGCTGATCCTTTACTCCGCTCACACACCGCGGATGGGAATATCCTGCCGTTGGAAACCGCCTGGCCGGGTGGCGTGTCGGTGGGGCAGTTGCGAATTGGAGCAATGAGGCGAACCTGCATGGGCACGCTGATGGCAAATCAATTGGCTCACCTCGACATCCATCTCGCGATGATCTTATTTGTAAGCTGGCAACCACCCGAGCAGAAATGCGCTTGAGTCAACGATTGAATGGCACGCCCAGCCCAGCCAAACAAGCCATGGAACTCAATTGCCGTGGTGGCCGTGCTTGCGTGTGCAACCAAAGCAAAAACCCCTCCCCGCTTTCGCGAGGAGGGGTTCAACAAACTCCCCAACTACCGACAATCCGATTATGGCACTTGCACTACGCGGAAGTAGCCCTTGCCGCTACCGCTGCGCGTTGAGTTGACCATCGAGATGTTGTTGCCGGTTCCGTTTGTGATCGAACCCACGTTCAACCACGTGCCGGTGATATCGGAAACGGTTTGGACCTGATACTTTTTGCCAAGTTCCGATGCGAACTCAACTTCGGCTGCTGTGTAGATCTTCACGACGAAACCGGGAAGATCAAGGTTGTTCAACGGATCGCTACCAGCCATAAGTTCGGCGAGGTCATTCACACCATCACCATCGGTATCAGCCAGGAGCGGGTTGGTGCCGGCTGAGGCTTCGAGTGCGTTGCTCACGCCATCGTGGTCTGCATCGCCGTTGCCATCGTTCAAGGTGATGCTGCCGAACTGCGCGATCTCCCATTTGTCGGACAATCCATCATGGTCAATATCGTCAGTGAGGTCGCCGATTGAAGCCTTTAGCACGCCGACAGCGTAGGGTGCGTTGTGAACGCCCTTGCTACCTTCCACATTGACAAACTGCCAGTTCCAAGCGGCTTGGAGGAACTTGGTGGGCCAGTTGGTCTTGGTGGAGACGCTCGTCTTGACCAGACCATCCCCGACATAGTTTCCATCCGCGCGATAGGTCGAGTTCGGCAGGAGTCGTGATAGCTGGTTCAACAGGTTTTGCACTTCGGTCTGCACGCCTTGGATTACGCCATCGCCGTCGTAGTCCTTGCGAGCGAAGTCGAATCCTTCAATCTGACCATGGCACTTGACGCAGACATCAACCAGGTCCTCTGTGTTAGTCACTCCTGCATTCACAACCTTGTAGGTCATGCTGTAAGTGTGGCCTCCAGCCTGGCCAAATGCAGGATGCGTTATGGCAACGGGTTGCATGTGACAACCAACGCAGACATTTGTGATGACCGCACTGTGCGAGCCGCTGGGAATGAATTTGCCGTAGGTGATGGCGTTCACGCCTTCCACCATGTCGCCAGCCGTGCTGTCATGCACACCAAAGCTCGAACCGCCAGCCCATGTGGGCTGCCCGAGCTTGTATTTTGTGATGTTGTTCGTCGCCTCACCATTGCGGCTGTGATGGCAATTCATGCACAAGGCACCGAGACCCGCATTGGTCACCGTGGTGCCCTCAGGCAGCGTGTAAACGTTGGCGGCGCGCAACTGATGCGGATTGGTGGGGTCGTGCGGATCGTGACACGCCGCGCAGGTGATTGCCTCGTAGGTCGTATTGGTTGCATAGGAAACATTGGTAGCGCCCGCGTGTGAGATGTATTGGGCAAAGCCGGGTGCCGTGTGGCAACGGACACAATTGTAACGGCTCGGTCCGGATGGCGTCCTCGTTGAGACAGCATGGCGGGAAGCACTCCACTCGGTCGTCTTGACGTGGTGGGTCAAGCTATCATGACATTGTGCACAATTGCCGGCAATGTAACTGACCGAGATCAAATTGGTGTTGCCCAGCGTGGGCGAACCGTAGATGTGTTGACTGCCCGGGCCGTGGCAGTTTTCGCACTGGATGTTGGCTACGTTTTTCAGCGCAGCTGGCATGGCGGCCCAATTGCCATTGGTCAGCGTCGTCGGGAAAACCCAGCCTGTCTGCGCCGCAATGTCATCAAACCCACCATTGTTCGAGTTGGTGTTGCCATCGAAGCCGACCGCGTGGCAACTGATGCAGTTCTTTGTGAAGTGATCCGTGCTCTTGCCGTCAATGGCATCCTCGAACGCGTGCGCATGTTTCGTCTGGAACCAGTCCGTGTACTTGTCCGGCGCGATAATCGAACCGCTATGACAGAGCGCACAATTGTCAATCCCGCGATACTTGGCCGCCGTCAGCGTCAGCGTCAGATTTGTGCTGCCGCTGGTGGTGGTGGCGATCGAAACCTTGATCGTGTAGGTGCCTTCCACGTCAGGCGTCAACATCCGGCGATCCGCCACCTTCCACGCCGTCGATGTCGCTCCCGGGCGATCTGCCATCTTGTAAGTTGGCACGTTCGCCCCCAGCGGGCTGTTGGTGAGCGCCGCTACGGAGAGGAACGGCGAATTTGTCAACGTCCACGTGACTACCGGAATGTCCGTGTTCGTAACAGCATTATTGATCAGCGCGTCCAGATAGGTGGGCTGTCCCACCGCTACGGTGGTCAAACCACTCGCCTTGAGAGCGCCCGTCAAACCGTAGGCGGTGATTTCCTGGGGGGTCAGCGGACGCGGGACCAGTTGAGCGTTCAAGGCCGCAGCCTGTGTGCGTGTGGCGACCGCCGCGACCAGCAATGCAATGCCAGCCGCGCATAACGTCGCCCGTCTGATGGAGGAGAAGTATTTCATATTAGGATTCAGTGGTTGTTAGTGTCGAACATCACCCGTGCTGGGATGACCTTAGTGAGTTCATGGGTTTGGAAGCTATCCGCCTTTTGGCATAAACTGCTCATCCATTGTCACGAAACAATTAGAATAGATTAAGGTTGTCGGAGATTGAGGTTACTTGCCTGGCGCCCGCTCTACAGTCTTGAGGCGTTCCAATACCTTGATGCGGGTTTGCAGTCGCGATGTGATTTCGTCGAGTTTCTTGGTCTCGACATCCTGAACCGCCCGGAGTTGTTTCATCGCTGCTTGTTGTTCGGCTTCCGATTTGTTTCCTTGGGCTGCGGCCAGTTGTTTCTCGGTTTCCTGAACTTTGAGTTGCATTGCGCGAACCGCAGCGGTGAATTCCGCCAGCGCCGATTCGCGGAGGATCTTCGCCGCATCATCGAACGACTGCGAAGCAAGGTTGGGGAACATGCGCAATAATTCCTCACTGATCGCCGGATCAATGGGCAACGGTTGTGTCGGGCTCCGATCAACCACCTGACTCTTGACCACATTTTTTGCACTGACTCGCTGAATGGCCCGGGTCACATCTGGTTCCAGCGCCGTCTCCCATTCCGGCGCAAGCGGGGAGATGGATTCGATGCGCGCGCCGTTGCCGACAGTCAGACCAAGATAAACAATTTCTCCGTTCTCACTCGCGAAAGGGACGATTCCCGCGACGCCAGCCGCTGCCTTGGCTGCAGCGTCGGATTGCGGATCGCATTTGGTGACGCGCAACTTGCCCGCTGCGACTCGTTCATATTCGGCCAGCAAGCTTTCAACCCGGGTAACAAATCCATTCAAGGTGGCAGGTAGAGCGCTGACATCGGCTGGGGCAAACAAACTCAGATTAATCGTCGTATCGAGTCCTGCAAGAATCCTGGTCGTTGTCTGGGACAAGACCACGCCCGGTGTCGCTGCTTCGACAGATTCCTCGACGTGAGACTTTGACAGACGCCAGTACCAAACTCCGCCGACAGCCAATCCAACGACAAGTGCAAGGATTACCAACAACCCCGTGCGAGCTGAGGCGCGAGTTGGGAAGGAGAAATCCGATTTGAGATTCTTTTTGTTCATTGCCGTTTTCATGATCAAGTTTGCAATTTGCATATAGTGAATCGTACCGAATCGAATCCTGCGCCCAGAAACCGAACTCGGCGCCTGACGTACCGAATGAAGCACCTGGATGAGTTTGTCCAGCGCAGAACAACGCAGGATGCAAATTCGGCAATTTAAGGATAGCTCGACCTCCACACTCGTTTAGCATGAGTTCAATGCAAAAAGGCAAACATGCTTTCGCACCGGTTCTGGCCTTGGTTGCTTTGTTCTCAACTTCGGTGGGCGCGGAAGAAGTTCAACACTTGAGCGTGGCTCAACTCGGCGGCTTCCCCGGTCGCCCGGTGATGACAGGAGTTTCCAAGACTACCAACGGCGTCAATGTCACATGGGACGGGCCTTCGGGTTACTATCAATTGTATCAGAAGTCTGGATTGACGAATCAAAATTGGTTACCCACTGGTGGCGCGAATCTGAAACGCATCACCACCATCACCAATCTGCAAGACAACGCATTCTTCAAAGTCGCCGGGCCTTCTGCGCAGTATGCCGGTTCGCAAGCATGCGCTGAATGTCACGAGGGCGTTCATTCCATCGAACTCAGCACCCGCCATACACAGGCGCTGCAAACTCTCAAGGCGATTGGTCAGGACAAGAACGCCTCCTGCCTGCCGTGCCACACCGTTGGGTTTGGTCTGCCGACCGGCTTCAAAACCGAACTTGCCACGCCGCAACTCGCGGGAGTGCAATGCGAGAGTTGTCACGGCCCAGCTGCCGCTCATGCGGCGAATGAAATGGATCTGACCAAGCGCCCGCGCAAGGAAATCGCCGGACAAGTGTGCGGCGGATGCCACACGGGTGCGAATCACCCGACTTATGATGAATGGAAATCGAGCGGTCACTTCGCCGTGGTCGAGGACATGAGTGACACTGGCCGCATCAATTCCTGTGGACGTTGCCATTCAGGTTCCGTCCGGCTGGCTATGATCAAAGGTGCGCCCACCAACGTTATTACGGCGACACTGACGAATGACGCCAACGTCGGCATCACCTGCGCCGTCTGCCATGATCCGCATCAAACCCACGTTTGGACGAACGTGATGACAGGTCTCGTTTATACCAATCAGCTTCGGCAGTCGTTGTCCTCGACCAATGATTTCTTTTTAACCACTTCGGACATCTTCACGAACAAATACAATCCGAACATCAACATCTGCGCTCAATGTCATAATCACCGGGGTGCTTCGTGGACGAGTTCGAGCCGCCCGCCGCATCATTCACCGCAATATAATATGTTGTTGGGCACGGTGGGCGTGCTGCCAGCCGGTGTCAGTAGTGGACCTGCGGCCCATGCGGGGACCGAGTTTCTTTCGGATGAATCAGGCCGCCTGTTTCTGGTTACGAATCAATGCGTGACTTGTCACATGCAGACCAAGGATTATCAGCACGGTCCGCCGGAGGTCGCGGCTGTAACCGGCCATTCGTTCAAGGTGGGTTTATATGAAGCCTGCGCCGATTGTCACGGCAACGGTGCGAATGCCGAGGGGTTGGTGAAACTGTTCCACGAAATTGTTGCGAACCAGATTCAGCAGGTGAAAGGCTCTCTGGATACCTGGGCCGCCACCAAAGCGCCAGGTTCGTTGTATGCAACGTACGGGACGAGAGCGTGGGAATACACAACGCCGGGAGATTTGTCACCGGGCGGTTTGGGCCCAAATGCAGCGGGACAATTGCTCATACCGGATAACATCAAAAAGGCCAGGTTCAACTTGTACATGGTGCTTTACGACGGCAGCTACGGCACACACAACGGGCCACATGCTTTTACGTTGCTGGATGCCGCTCGGAACTGGGTACAGCAGGAATTGAACAAATGAACCGCCACCAATTCTCCATCAAAAAGTCAGCCGCTCGATTGATTCAATGGTTGCTGCCTGCGCGCCGCAGTACCGCCTTGCTGCTCGCGATGGCGGTTTTCCTGGGATTCGCAGCAATTTCCTGCCGCACGGTGAAACGCGTCACCGTCATGTTGCCGGAAGTGCCGGGTGCGAAATACATCGGCTCCAAGGAATGCGAGCAGTGCCACGAAGAAATTTACAAATCTTTCCAGACCGCAGACCACTCGTTGCTGACGATGGGTGGGCCTAACACGTTGAACGCCGGTTGTGAATCCTGTCACGGCCCGGCCAGCATCCACTCGGATTCCGGTGGCGAAACCAAACCACCCTACAGCTTCGCGTCCGGTCGCCCAATGGCGAACACCTTCGGCGCAAACCCTTCGACACCTGCGGCGCGAGCGACCGAAAAAGTTTGTTTCACGTGTCACGGTGACGTTCGCGGCCAGTTCAATCTTCCAAGTCATCACCCCGTTCCTGAAGGCCGGATGAATTGCACGGAATGTCATCCGCCGCACAAAGGTTCGATTCATCTGGGTGGCAGCACGGCATTGAAGGCGCAGGATGAAACGTGTTTGAAATGTCATCCATCACAAAGGGGACCGTACGTTTTTGAGCACGAAGCGATGCACGAAGGTTGCACCTCCTGTCACGGCGCGCATGGTACGGTCAACGCCAAGATGCTGGTCGCGCGTGACTCGAACCTCTGCCTGAAATGTCATTTCCAACAAGTGCAGGGCGGACAACTTCGCATCGGAGGCGCGGATCACACCGTTCGTGTGCAACAAGGCACGTGTTGGACGGCGGGTTGCCACGAGGCTGTTCACGGATCGCGGGTGAATTCGTCGCTCCGCTACTAACCAAAGAATTCAAAGCCGATGAAAAAGAAAGCGCGGGTCAAACAACAACGGGCGACACGGGCAATGTTGTCGAGGCGGTATGTGGTCGGCATTACATTGGCGCTTGGGGCCGGACTTGCGACCGGCGCGGAGAAGGACGCTTCAAATTTCGAAGGCGGTGAAGGGGCTGGCAACAACTGGATCGAACTGGGTGCTGGCGGTGTGTTCACCTCGGGCAGCCGGGCCCAGGCGGAACAATCCCGCCGCCTCTCAGAAGGCGTATTCGGAGGCATTCAGGATCTCCATTTTCAAAAAGCATTGACCAATGCGACCACGTTTTCGGTGGATGGACGAGGGATTTTCGATGAGCACGATTACAAGCTGGTGCTGGGAGTCAAAAAGGAGGAGACGTATTTTGTCCGTCTGAACTTTGAAAACTTTCGCACATGGTCGAACGGTGACGGCGGTTACTATCCGCCTGCCGGGCAACAATACTCTTTGTCCGATCATGCGCTGGCGCTGGATCGTGGCGAGTTTTCTTTGGAAGGTGGTCTCACGCTGAAGAACATCCCAAGTTTCCATTTCAAATACAGCCACCTTTATCGCGATGGTGAGAAAGGTTCGACGATCTGGGGGCAAACGCATCCCGCGCTGACGTTTCCTTCGGTCGGACTCGTGCCGACGGTGCAGTCCATTGATGAGAAGCGCGACATCATCGAACTGGATGTCAAACACCACATCAAGAAGACGGATTTCGGCGTGGGCTTGCGTTACGAATTTGGCAATCTGAACAACAAACGCAGCCTTTCGCAGTATCCTGGTGAAGGCGCGATAGCAGGCGAAAAGAAGATTACAAATCGGGAGGGCACTGACTACGACATGTTCAACGTCCATGCTTTCAGCGAAACGTGGATCAAGCCCAATCTGTTCTTCTCGGCAGGCTTCATGTTCACGGATATGGAGAATGACACCACGGGCAGTCGCATTTGGGGAAATGACTTTGACGTCGTGTTCTCGCCGGATGCGGGCAACGGTCAGGGTTACACCAATCTTCTCAGCTCCGCGCGCAAGCATGATTACGTTCTTAACTTGAACCTGATGAGCAAACCGCTCCCGACGTTGACGATCACACCGTCCGTGCGGGTGGAACGGCAGGATTGGGACGCGAACTCGTCGGCGATCTCCACTTTCGGCAATAATTTATTCGGAGCGACCAGGAGCGAGGCAGACGCTGATGCGATTGACCTGCGCGAGCGTCTCGACATCCGTTATTCCGGCATCACTAACTGGGTGTTTACCGCCCAGGGCGAATGGACGGAAGGCCAGGGCAACGTGGCCGAGAACGGCGGAATCTTTAACAGCATCAACAATCCCGGTACGCCCATTGATCGCGAGACCGATGAAACCCGCTTTTTCCAGAAGTACAGCCTCGGAGTAAAATGGTATCCAGCCCGGCGCGTGAGCATTGACGTGGGTGGTTACTACAAGCAGAACAATTACGATTACGATCACACGCTCGACAGCACGCCGAACAATTCCATCGCGAATCGCTACCCGGCGTACTTGACGATGCAGAGCTTCGATACGTACGACGGCAACGCGCGCCTCACGCTTCGTCCACTGGCAAACCTCACATTGGTGAGCCGCTACGAGTATCAGTTGTCCACGGTGAACACGACGCCCGATCCTGCCGCTGGCTTGAGCGAGGCGGAATCGTCCAA
This sequence comes from Verrucomicrobiota bacterium, assembly GCA_013140495.1. Classification (GTDB taxonomy): domain Bacteria; phylum Verrucomicrobiota; class Verrucomicrobiia; order Limisphaerales; family JADLHS01; genus JADLHS01. The sequence continues at coordinate 33,525 of JABFSR010000039.1, read as the reverse complement.
GCTGACCAGCCACATCTTCTCGCAAAATGTGAGTTGGTCGCCATGGTCACGATTGTATGTGCAGGCGGGCTTCAACTATGTTGTCAGCGGATTGAAAACTCCGGCGTCCGACTACACCGCCGCCGTATTGAAATCGCAGAACAACTATTGGACGGTCAATCTGAACACCGGCCTCGTGCTGGATGACAAGACCGACTTGAATCTCGGCTGCACTTACTATCGCGCGGACAATTACACGGACAACTCGACCGTTGGCGTGCCTTACGGCAGCGGCGCTGAAGAGCACGGTGTGAGCGCTACGATTGTGCGCCGCATCAGCAACAAGCTTCGGCTGACGGTGCGGTATGGGTACTACACCTTCTCGGACGAGACTTCAGGCGGCAACAACGACTACTCTGCGCACGTTGTTTCCACGGGATTGCAATACCGCTTCTGATCAGCACCAGATGCATTGTTGATTCGATCTGGCGTATTCACGGTGGTTTTTGCCCTCACCATTTCTATCCAAGGTTTCGCAAAAAACGCCTAGCAAAAGGCAAATTCAGCGGAGTCTTGGCTGATCGAATATCCGATTCTGCACGTGTGGACATTGCAGCAGCAATCGGAGAAGTAGCGACGGTCGGCGTGGGTGCGGAAGAGTTCCTCCGACCGCACGCCGCCGGCCGTCGTGGCTTGCTCTGCATGCTTTGCAACAAACTTAGTGGCAATCAAACAACAAACACCCTGTATGAAAAAAATCGTTCTACTGACAATCGCAATCACTTCCGCTGCTCTGGCGGCGGCCTCTGCGGGAGACGCAAAAGAGACCTATGACAAAACCTGCGCCAAGTGCCACGGCCCCGACGGCAAGGGCCAGACCAAGATGGGCCAGAAGCTCAGCATCAAGGACCTCACCGACGCGAAGGTCCAGGAAGGTTTCACGGACGAGGTCGCGTTCAAGGCGATCAAGGAAGGCCTGAAGGACAAAGAAGGCAAAACGCAGATGAAGGCTGCCGAAGGACTATCCGACGACGACATCAAGGCGCTTGTGAAGCAAGTGCGCACTTTAAAGAAGTGATTCGATTTCGTTTGGGCGGGAGGGCCCGCTCAAACGTTCATGAGAGGTTAGGGAATGAGCTCAACCCGGCTGGCGGGAATCAAGGTTGCCAGCCGGGGTAGCTCCCAAACAGGAAGCCGACGCTATGGGTCTCTTAAAAATGCCACCTCAGATTTTCCGGTTGGTCCTGCTGACCATCGGGATTGTTGTTTCGTACTTCATCGCGCGACAACTCCTGACCCCGGCTTCGTTCCGGGATTATGGCTTTTATCGCGGTGCGGCGCTGGAGGAAGTGGCTTCCCGCACGCCGGTATTCGCCGGGCGTAAGTCGTGTCTGGAGTGCCATGAAATAATTCAGACGCAACTCTTCAAGGGCGAACACAAGACCATTGGCTGTGAATCCTGCCACGGCCCGTCCTCGGCCCACGTCGCCGATCCGGACAGCGACGGCAAGAAACCCGACAAGCGGAACACCCTGGCTTGTTCCCGTTGCCATGAAGCCAATCCTTCCCGGCCGGTGACGCAAAAGCAGATCAATATCAAAAACCATTACGCGGGGCAAAAATGCACGGAATGTCATGTGCCCCACCAACCCAACGAAGTGCCATGAAATTTGATTTTTCCCGAAGGAAGATGCTCGGTGTGTTCGGCGGTGCGCTGGCGGGGTTGTTGAGCGCGCCAGCGGCGCGCGCGGCCAAGGCGACCGTGCAAAAGGTGTTCGCCTCCTCCGGCGCCCCCAACGGTTACGACCCGTATAAACACAAATGGTTGATGTGTTTCGACGTGGACAAGTGCATCGGCTGCGGCTTGTGCGTGGATGCGTGCAAGAAGGAAAACCATGTGCCGGAGGCGGCTCATTACTTTCGCACCTGGATCGAGCGCTACATCATCAAGAAGCCCAAGCCCGGCTCCGACCGCCTGCGCGGTGAGGTGCTGGTGGATTCGCCGAACGGGGGTCGGGACGGATTTCCGCCTACATCCGTGCCGCGCGAAGAAATCCTCAAATCGTTCTTCGTCCCCAAGCTGTGCAATCTGTGCGAGGCTTCGCCATGCACCCAGGTGTGCCCGGTGGGTGCCACGTTCGACACGCCGGACGGTGCGGTCCTGGTGGACCCGAATTACTGCATCGGCTGTGGCTTTTGCATCCAGGCCTGTCCGTACGGCTGCCGTTTCTTGAACCCGGAAACCAAGACGGCGGAGAAGTGCAATCTCTGCTATCACCGCATCACGCGCGGGTTGAAGCCGGCCTGTGTGGAAGTCTGCCCGACCGAGGCCCGCATCTTCGGTGACCTTAAAAACCCCGTGGAAAACGATCCGATTCAAACCTTCATCGCGAAGAACAAGGTGTTTTCCTTGAAGCCGCATCTGGGCACCGAGCCGCGCACGCTGTACGCCAATCTGGACAAGGAGGTCCGCTAACATGTCCCTGGAAATTACCAATGCCATCGTCGAGGCCATCCCGCGCTTCGAGGGTTACGTTTATCCGAACGAATCGGGCACGCATCCGCTGTGGGGTTTTCTCATTGTGCTCTATCCCTACATCACCGGGTTGGTGGCCGGCGCCTTCATCATGGCGTCGTTGGTGCGCGTTTTCCGGGTCAAACCCCTGGAGCCGGTTTACCGGCTGTCCCTGCTGACGGCGCTGGCGTTTCTGCTGTGCGCCACACTGCCGTTGTTGTTCCATCTCGGCCATCCGGAGCGCTCTATTCAAATCATGATCACGCCGCATCTGACGTCGCCGATGGCCATTTTCGGCTTCGTTTACGCGTGGTATCTGATGGCGGTGCTCTTTCTGGAATTGTGGTTTGATTACCGGGAGGACTTTGTGGAGTGGTCCAAAACGGAAGCGGGTTTTCGTGGCATCATTTACCGCGCGTTCACCCTGGGAGTGACCGATGTGTCGGACAAGGCGCTCGCGCTGGACCACAAACTCAGTTGGATCATCTCCATCCTCGGCATTCCGTCCGCCTTTCTGCTGCATGGTTACGTGGGCTTCATCTTCGGCTCCATCAAAGCCAATCCGTGGTGGGGCAACGCCATCATGCCGATCATCTTTATTCTCTCGGCCATGGTTTCCGGCATCGCCCTGTGCGTGTTCAATTACATGGTGCTGACCTGGGTGCGGCGGCGTGCGCTGGACATGCGTTGCCTGGACGTGATGGGCATGTTTCTGTTTTACGCGCTGGTGATTGACGCCACGGTGGAGGCGCTCGACTGGGTTCATCGGGCGTACTCCGCCGAGGAAGGTTTTCACGTGATGGAATACATGGCCCAGGAACGATTGTTCTACACCTTGAGCATCGGGCAGGTCTTGGTGGGCACTTTAATCCCGCTGCTGTTGCTCGGTGTTCTCCAGGTTCTCCGCAAGCGTATTCCCGACATGGCGCGCAAACGCATGTATTTCGCCAGCGCGGTTTTCATCCTGATCGGTGTGTTTGCGATGCGCTGGAACGTGGTGATGGGCGGGCAGTTTTTCTCCAAGAGCCTGCGAGGGGTGATGAGTTACAAGCTGGAGTTTGCGGGCGTCGAAGGCTGGTTCATGGGGCTGATCCTGTTGAGTCTGCCGTTCATCATTCTGACGGTGTTGATCAAGCTCTTCCTTGCGGAGCGCTTATCCACCAAGGGGCATGTGCCCCATCGCATGGAGGAGATTTGAAACCGGCTTCGCCTTGTGTGCGGGATCAGGATATGGGGGCTTGGGCAGAGGATGGCCAATTGATTCGTCATGATTCTCAACGATAGAAAATTCCTTGTACTGGCCGCCATGAGCGTCATGTTTCTGGCGCTGGCGGCGGCGTTCGCCTTCAATCTTTGGGGGCGCACGCCGCCAGCTTCCCCGATTCCATTGGCGGACCCAAAGTTTGTGGACACCTCACCGTCGCGCGTGGCGATTGCGGAGTTTATTCGCAAGGGTGGCGATCCTTCGGACTACGACTGCGACATTTGTCACGAGAAGAACAAGCCCATCAAGATCAAGTTCGACGCAGAAAACAACATCATCCTGCCCAAGGAACATGCGGACATCGCCCTCAGTCACGGCAGCCACAAGCGCAACAACAATTGTTACAACTGCCATGACGAGATGAATCTTTCATTGCTTCAGACTCGTGATGGCAAGCAATTGAAGCTCGTGGACAGCACGCCTCTGTGCGGTAGTTGCCACGGCCCGACGTATCGGGACTGGGAGGCGGGCGTGCATGGGCGCACGAGCGGGTTTTGGAATCGCGACATGGGAGAATACTCGCGGCTCGGCTGCCCGTCCTGTCACAATCCGCATTCACCCAAGTTTCCGGGTCGCGAACCGGCGCCCGGCCCTCATGCCCTGCATCCGGTCGCGAAAGCTCCAGCACACAACGAAGCCGAAAGAAATCACGAATGACCTCGAACTCACCATGTTCATCGGGGGGTTGCGCCGGCGGCGGCAACGGTAATGGCGGCATGAACCGTCGCAGTTTTCTCCGCACTTCCGGCGTGCTGGCATCCGGCATTGCGGCGCTCGCGGCGAGTCTTGCGCCGTTGCGCGATCTCACGGATTACACTTCTGCCGAGCAGTTCATGCAGAAGCATTACAAGGAACTCTCGAAGGACGACATGGAGAAGGTGCTGGATCGCATCACCCGCGAAGTCGAGAAACAGTACTCGATTCGTCCGCATGTGAAGGATTACAAGCCGATGGACGGCGTGGAGTTTGTCTATTGCCTGAATCTCACGCGCTGCATCGGTTGCCGCAAATGCGTCCACGCCTGCGTCGCGGAAAACAACCAGTCGCGCGATCCTGAGATTCAATACATCCGCGTGCTCAAGATGCCGCATGGCTCATTCGACATGGAGAAGGGCGATCACAATTACGCATCGCCGACCGTGCCGGAAAAAGGATTCTTCTACATGCCGGTGCAATGCCAGCAATGCAAGAACCCACCGTGCGTGAAGGTTTGCCCGGTGAAGGCGACCTGGCAGGAGGCCGATGGCATCACGGTGATTGATTACGACTGGTGCATCGGCTGCCGCTATTGCGAAGCCGCGTGTCCTTACTTCGCGCGTCGTTTCAACTGGACGAAGCCCAGCATCCCGAAGGACCGCATCAATCCTGAAATGTCCTATCTCGGAAACCGCCCGCGCAAACAGGGCGTGATGGAGAAATGTCACTTCTGCATTCAACGCACACGCGCTGGAAAATATCCCGCGTGTCTCGAAGTTTGTCCGGCGGGCGCACGTAAATTCGGAAACATTCTCGATCCGAACAGCGAGGTGTCGTACATCATGCGGAACAAGAAAGTGTTCGTTCAACTCAAGGAGGAACTCGGCACGTCGCCACGCTTCTTCTACTACTTCGACGTATGATCCAAGCCACGAAAAACTACTTCCATTTCCTCTGGCGCTGCGGTCGCATCGCGTTTGTGGGCGATTGGCGTTACTACGCGTGGATGGGAATCCTCAGCGTCGTTATTCTTCTTGGCATCAATGCCTACGCCAAACAATTCGTCCACGGCCTCATGGTCACAGGCATGAGCGACCAGGTTTCTTGGGGTGTTTACATTGCGAACTTCACGTTCATCGTCGGCGTTGCAGCCGCAGCGGCGATGCTCGTCATCCCGGTTTACATTTACGACAACAAGGAACTGCACGACCTCGTCATCTTCGGCGAACTGCTCGCCGTCGCAGCGATCCTGATGTGCCTGGCGTTTGTGACCGTGGACCTTGGCCGTCCTGACCGCTTCTGGCATTTGATTCCCGGCATCGGCAAGTTCAACTTTCCCGGTTCGATGCTCAGTTGGGACGTGATCGTGCTCAACGGCTATCTGCTGCTCAACGTCCACATCTGCGGTTATCTGCTCTACTGTCGCTATCAAGGTCGCACGCCCTCAAAGTGGTTTTATATCCCGTTCGTGTTCCTCGCCATTGGCTGGGCCATTTCGATTCATACCGTCACGGCGTTTCTTTACGTCGGACTCGGTGGACGTCCGTTCTGGAATGCCTCCATTGTTGGCCCGCGCTTCCTGGCTTCCGCGTTCACCGCAGGCCCGGCGATTATCATCCTCGCGCTGCAGGTCATCCGCCACGTCACGGATTATCGCATCAGCGACAAGGCGCTGCTGACGCTGCGCAGCATTGTGCAGGTTTCGATGCTCATCAACGTGTTCCTCCTGTTCAACGAAGTGTTCAAGGAATTCTATACGCGCACGTCGCATGTCGCGGCGTCGAACTACCTCTACTTTGGGCTGCATGGTTTTCACGCGCTTGTGCCGTGGATTTGGACGGCCATCCTGTTCAACCTCGTTGCCATGTTCATTCTCGTGCTGCCGATGAGTAAGAGTCTGAAGTATCTCAACGTCGCCTGCGTGCTCGCCATCGTCGGCATCTGGATTGAAAAAGGCATGGGCCTCGTCGTCCCAGGATTTATTCCAAGTCCGCTCGGCGAAATGGTGGAATACACTCCCTCGCTAAACGAAACGCTGGTCTGCCTCGGCATCTGGGCGTTTGGCCTGCTCGCCTACACTTTGTTCCTGCGCATGTCCATTCCGATACTTCAGGGAAGAATCACCAAGCGCAACGAAGGCGAGTCCGACGATCATCTTTTCGCTGCCGGACAAAAGTCTGACCAGACCACCACGCCGCATGTCGCAACAACTCACATCTGACGATTTCAAGGAATCGCTGAACGGTCACGTCGCGACGAAAGGCGATGAAATCCGCGCGAAGTACGGCCCGCACATCGGTTGGCGCGAGTTACAGCAGATTTTGCAGGACCGAACCGCAGTGCGTTATCCATGCGAAGTCGTGTTCGATTCGCAGCCGTTGCTCAAGGACGAATTCGCTCACGCCATGGCGAAAGGCGAGCGACCCGAGGACGGCTACATGGTCTTCGTTCATCCATTCTTTATGACGCAACTCCAGCAGGTGCCGTTGCTGGTGCTCTACCAGCTCGTCCGCGTGAACTATGGCGAGTTCGCGTCGCCGGATGACGCAGAGACTTTTGGCGCGAGCGTCTCCGGGCTCTCCAAGGACGATTACTACAACGCGCTCTGCGAACTTGCCGATCAACTTGATCCGTGTGAACTGGGTGGTTGAGGAGAACGGACGGCATTATCTACGAGTCGCTGGCGCACATAAGAGTTCGCATCCCCCATTAACCGGAGACATGCTTCTGGCTTACGCCAATAAACGCACGGTCTTTGCCAAGAATGGGATTGCGCTGGTTTGCTGTTACGCCGAAGCTATCAATGTCGAATGGCGACTCGTTAGTTGTGCCAGTTGTTGAACGGGACGCCGAATAACAACAAAGCAATTGAAACGTAGCGGTAACTACCATGAAAAAACTACTCACACTCAGCATCGCCATCCTGGCTGCCAGCGCGTTGACAGTGGCTGCAGCCGATGCAAAAGAAACGTACGAGAAGGATTGCGCCAAATGTCACGGCAAGGAAGGCAAAGGCGACACCAAGATGGGGCAGAAACTTGGCTGCAAGGACTACACTGACGCAAAAGTTCAGGACGGAATGAAGGACGAGGCAGCAGTCAAAGCCATCAAGGAAGGCGTCAAGGACAAGGAAGGCAAAGTTCTGATGAAGCCGGCGGAAGGCATCTCCGATGCCGATGCGAAGGCGCTGGTCGCCTACATGCGCAAGTTCAAAAAGTAGCCGGATTTTTTGAGCGGAAGGGCGCTCAAATGTTGTAAAGGGCAGGGTTTCAAAATCCACCCGGCTGGAAGGTGAACATGGACCAGCCGGGTCAACAACCAGGTAATTCATCAAACGACCTATGAAAAAACATATTTCCATCATCGTCGTCGCTGCTCTTGCCGCCACCGGGACGCTGCTGGGTGCCGACGCCAAAGTCATCTACGACAAGGAATGCACCAAGTGCCATGGGGCCGATGGCAAGGGTGACACCAAAATGGGAAAAAAACTTGGGGCCAAGGATTACACCGATCCGAAAGTTCAGGCGGCCGTCACCGACGATGCAGCATTCAAGGCCATCAAGGAGGGTTTGAAAGACAAAGAGGGCAAGACCTTGATGAAGCCGACTGAAGGTGTGTCCGACGCAGAAATCAAGGCGGTGGTCGCCTACATGCGGACTTTCAAGAAGTAATGCGGGCTGCTGTCGCTTTGAGCAGGAATAATTCGTAAAGCAAGCAAGGGACTGGACGCTTTTGTAAAGAGAGTCCGGTCCTTTTGAGAATGGTTGAAACCAGGGTCGGCTTTCGGCCCGTCATCAGATTGCAATCGAAACAATTTTCATGAGTGCCGAGAATCCACCTCCAAGTTCACAACGACCGTCGCTGCTGCGAAACTGGTTAAGCCTGTCCGGACTGGTCATCGTCATCGGCAGCTTGTTCTCGTTCTTCCTGCTGTTCTTCCTGGATACGTTGGCGCATTTCTCGAATCCGTACATCGGCATTCTCACGTACGTCATCGCGCCCGGGTTTCTGTTTTTCGGTTCGTTCCTGGCAATCTGGGGTGCGCTGCGCGCACGAAAGAAACTGGGCCAGTCGGCTGGGTTGCTGCCGAAAATTGTCGTGGACCTCTCGCGGCCGCAGGATCGGAAAAAAATGGCCGTGTTTATTGCTGCAAGCGTGTGCTTCCTTTTGCTCTCCGCCATTGGGAGCTATCACACCTATCATTTCACGGAATCCACCCAGTTCTGTGGCCAGACCTGTCACACCGTGATGAAGCCGGAACTCGTCACCTACGAGCATGGCTCGCACGCACGCGTGGCCTGTGTGCAATGTCACATCGGCCCCGGCGCGGAATGGTTCGTGAAAGCCAAGGTCTCCGGCACGTATCAACTCTACGCGGTGGCATTCAACAAGTATCCGCGCCCCGTGCCGACACCGATCAAGAATTTGCGCCCCGCGCAGGAAACCTGCGAGCAATGTCATTGGCCAAAGAAGTTTGTTGGCAACATGGACAAGACTTACAATTATTTCCTTGGGGATGAAACCAACACGCCTTTCTCTGTCCGCCTTACCATGAAAGTGGGTGGCGGTGATCCGACGCACGGGCCCGAGGGTGGTATTCACTGGCACATGAACGTGAATAACAAGGTTCAATACATAGCCACCGACCCTGCGCGCCAAACCATCCCCTGGATTCGTACCGTGGATGCACAAGGCGTCGTGACGGAGTATCGCACGAAGTCCTTCACCAACACCGTCGCCGAAAACCAAATCCGGACGGTGGATTGCATGGATTGCCACAACCGTCCGGCGCACACCTATAAATCCCCCAACGATGCTGTTAACCTGGCAATGTCTTTGGGCAGGATTGATCGGAATCTGAAGTGGATAAAAACGAATGCGGTTTACACGCTCACCCGCAAGTACACCAACGAGACGCAGGCCGTGCAGAGCATCGCCACCCATCTCTCCGCTCAATATCCGGGCGAACCGCGCATCAAGCCCGCCATTGATGCCGTGCAGGAAATCTATCGCAACAACTTCTTCCCCGAGATGAACGCTTCGTGGGACAAATATCCCAACAACATCGGGCACAAGGACTGGGCCGGCTGTTTCCGCTGCCACGATGGCAAGCACGAGACTGCGGACGGCAAGCGCAGCATCAAAGCCAGCGATTGCAACACCTGCCACACCATCCTCGCCCAGGGCAAGGGTGAAGAACTGAATCTGCTAAGTCCGGGCGGCCAGCAATTCAAACATCCCGGCGACCCTGTGGATGGCGCGTGCAACGATTGTCACACCGGCGGCCTGTGATGGCTGAAAGCCCGACAGATGACAGCCCGGGGTAAAGCCCCGGGTTCATGTCCCCAAATAACCCAAGCCCTGACTTGTCGCGCCGAAGTCAGACGAAGGCGGATAGGGCGACAGAAGTTCCGACCGCGAACCATCGCCAAATACACGAACCCAACATTGTCACTCATCACCGATAGACTCATTTCCGACAAACGTGTGAAGTATGGCGCATGCGAAAGCGTGATCCCTATCCTCCGTTCGCTCTGCCAGAGTCCGTTCCGCTGGAAAAGCTTTTCGGATTCGCCGCCGACGGCTAATCTCCGACCGTCATTTTCCGGATGCCAACGCTACGTCTAAAAATTGCCGACCTGCTACAGTTTGGAGGAAAACCGCCTTCCGGCCTGTGCCTCATGTATGCCGGCTTCAAGCGCGTCGCACCCGAACACGAAGTGCAGATGGATTTGAACGACCCATTCCTCACGGTGCTTCAAATGCACAAGAACGGCGGGGACAGACACTGACTCATCAAAACAAATGTCCCTCTCTCTCAATAAGCCCAAGCTCGACAATCTCGCGAACGAAATCTGGAAATCTGCCGAGCGGTTGCGCGGCAAGTTCAAGGCTTATGAATATCAGGGCGTCATCCTGCCCATCATTGTCATCCGGCGGTTGGAGTGTGTGCTGCTGACGTGGCGCGAGGCCAAAGCCGCCGAAGTGCTGGCGAAACGTCCCAACCTCAAAGACAAACCCAAGGAACTCGCCAAGCTCGTCAAGGAACTGGAGTTGAATCCCAAGCAATCCCCGTTCTCCAATTCAACTGCGTGGACGCTCCGCAAGGTTTCCGAGGAAGACCCGGCGTTGCTCGAAAAAAACTTTCGCGCCTACATCAACGGCTTCTCCAAGAATGTTGACGACATCATCGAGCATTTTAATTACCGCGCCACCATCGGCACGATGGTCAAAAACAACCGGCTTGCCCCCATCCTGAATCAATACAAGGAACTCGCGCTCGGCCCGGATCAGCTTTCCGGTTTGGAGATGGGTTACATCTACGAAGAATTGCTCCGGCGTTTCTCAGAACAGAGCGGCGAGGAGGCCGGGGATCACTTCACCCCGCGCGAAGTCATCCGGCTCATGGTCGAGTTGCTGGAAATCCCGATTCCCGACCGGCATTTTTCCATTTACGATCCGGCGGGCGGCACGGGTGGAATGTTATCCGTCAGCAAGGAACACCTGCTTGACCGCGCCAAAACACCGGATGAAAAGGAGCGCGTCGAAAAATTCCTGACCGTTCACGGTCAGGAAATTTCCCCGACGAACTACGCCGTCTGTCAGGCCGACTTGCTTATCAAAAACGACCAGCAGGCCAAGGTCTTTCTCGGCAACTCGCTCATCCCGCACGAGCCGCACGGCAAAGAGCCGGGCGACCAGTTGCCGGAAACCAAATACCGCTTCAACCGCATGTTGAGCAATCCGCCCTTTGGCGTCACCTGGGGCGGCAAGGACGGCTACGAAGCCGAGGCGCGCAAGCTGGAGACCACCCGTTACCGGGCCGGGATGCCGCGCTCGAACGACGGCGCGCTCCTGTTCTTGCAAACAATGCTCGCCAAGATGATCCCGTTTGACTCCCCTCGCCCATCGGATGGGAGAGGGGCTGGGGGTGAGGGTAGCCGCATCGCCATCGTCTTCAATGGCTCGCCGCTCTCGAATGGCGACTGCGGTTCGGGCGAAAGTGAAATCCGCCGTTGGATTCTGGAAAATGACTGGCTCGATGCCATCGTCATGCTGCCCGACCAGTTGTTTTACAACACCGGCATTTTTACCTACATCTGGCTTTTGCGGAACGACAAGCCCGCCAGCCATCGCGGGCGCGTGATGCTCATTGCCGCCCGCCAGCAGTTCGAGAAAGAGCCAAAAGCCTTCGCCAACAAACGCAATCGCATCACCGACACGCACCGCGCCTGGATTGAGGAACGCTATTTCAACGGCTGGGGCAAGAACTACACCGACGAGCAGGTGAAAATTTTCCGGCGCGAAGATTTCGCCTACCACAAGGTTGGCGTCGTGTTCTGGCAGACGGATGAAAGTGATAAACCGGCCATCATCACCGAGCCTTACGAAAAGGCGTTCACTGCCGCGAGCGTTGCCAAAGAGCAGGCGTTCTATTGCCGCGAGCCGCTCGACGAAGCCGGCGGTAATTTTGGACTGCGGCGGCAAGCGAAGCGCGACGCCGCTTTGGTTGAGCCTCCCGCCAATGAGAAAGCGCCGTCGCCGCTACGCTCTGCCGGCGCAGTCCAAGACGCTCAAATCAAATTCACCGTGCGCGTGAAAACGGCGGGCGGCGAGAAGACCATCACCCTCACGCTCGCTGCCAAGGACAACGCCGCGAAGAAGTTCAAGGCCGCGCTGGATGACCGGCCGGAAATTCTCTCCGTGGAATGGACGCACCGGCACTATGTTCAGGACGACGAATACATTCCCCACGGCGAGGACATCGCGGCGTTTTTGAAGCGGGAAATCGCCAAGCCCATCATCCGTTGGGAAGACAGCCCGCAGCTTGGCTACGAAATTTTGCCGAACAAATACTTTTACCGCTACCAGCCGCCCACGCCCGCGAAAGCATTGCTCGCCGAGTTTTGGAAACTGGAAAAGGAAGCGGAAAAAATGCTGGAGGGATTGGCGCAATGAAAAACGAAAACGACTCGTCCGTGCTGGCAACGCCGGAATACCGGCGGTTCATTGAGGACCTGAAGGCGCGGGTGATCTCCGCCCGAATCTCAGCGGCGCGGGCCGTGAACCGCGACGGCATCCTGCTCTACTGGGACATTGGCCGGGCCATTGTCGAGAAACAGAAAGTGCTCGGCTGGGGAGACGCAGTCGTCGAGATGGTCTCGGCTGATCTGCGCCGCGAGTTTCCGCAGATGAAAGGTTTTTCGCCGCGCAACGTGTGGTATATGCGGCGACTCTTCGAGGTTTATGGCACAGGCGACTTTCTGCAACAGGCTGTTGCAGAATTGCCGCCGGTTTCCAAGCAGGCCGAAAAATGGCGACAACCTGTCGCCAAAATCGAAGGCGGCAACGCCTCGAACCAATTTTTGCAACAGGTTGTTGCAGAAATTGGCGGGGAGACAAAATGGCCACAAGCTGTGGCCAAATTAACCGGCGGCCAGGCAGCTTCGTTTCTGCCACAGCTTGTGGCAGAAATTCCGTGGGGACATCACGTCCTGATCCTCGACAAGCTTTCCGCCGCCGCCGCCCGCCTCTGGTATCTTCAAGCCACCGCCCGCTTCGGCTGGACGCGCAACGTGCTCCTTAACCAGATCAAGGCCGGCGCGTTTGAACGAGCGGTGACGGAGAAAAAATCCCACAACTTCCCCCTCGCCCTGCCGGAGCACCTGGCCGAACAGGCGGACGAGATGCTCAAAAGCTCCTACAACCTCGAATTCCTCGGCATCCGCCAGGCCGTGAAGGAACGCGAACTCGAAAACCGCCTCATCGAACGGTTGCGGGATTTCATCCTCGAGCTCGGCTACGGCTTCTGCTTCGTGGGTCGCCAGCACCGGCTCACGCTGGGGAAGAAGGAGTATTTCATTGATCTGCTGTTCTATCACCGCTTTCTCCGGGCGCTCGTCGCCTTCGATTTGAAGGTCGGGCCGTTCGAGCCGGAACACGCGGGCAAGATGGATTTCTACCTCAATCTCTTGAACGACAAGGAACGCGCGCCGGAAGACCGCCCGTCCATCGGCATCATCCTCTGCGCGGAGAAGGATGACGTGGAGGTGGAATACGCCCTGCGCGCCAAGCGCAATCCCATCGGCGTGGCCGTGTATGAACTCCAGCCGAAATTGCCGGCGGCGTTCAAAGGAAAACTGCCGACGGCGAAGCAGCTTGCCGATGTCGTGCGCTCGGTTCTTCCTGAAAGAAGCGGCAAATAATCATGTCCGCGCTCAAAAAGCAAAAACGACCCGGCCCGCAACCCGGCCCTGAACGCCAACGGCGTTCCGTCCTTCAACCCAGGGTTGCGCCCGGCGCTACCCTGGGTTGGCGTCCCCGCATCCTCGAACCCCAACGGGGTTCTGGCGGGTGCGTTGTTCTGCGGTCACGAATCGGAGGCCAGAACCCTTTCAGGGTTCGGGGATTTTCGCGCACGGTTTCCCAGGGTAGCTCGTTCCTCGCAACCCTGGGCTTTGGGACGGAATCCCGTTGGGATTCGCTGCTCGCCGAGTTTTGGAAACTGGAAAAGGAAGCGGAAAAAATGCTGGAGGGATTGGCAGGCGCATGAATAAGGTGTCACAAGACTTCAAGGAGTCCGGCCTTGAGTGGCTCGACCAGATTCCCTTTGACTGGTCGGTCAGACGAATCAAAGACATCGCCGAATTGAGGAGCGGAGATGCGATTGCCTCGGAGGAGATTGCGCCAGCAGGTGACTATCCCGTTTTCGGCGGGAATGGTGTCCGAGGATTTACAACCTCGTTCACTCACGATGGCCACTACGTTTTGATCGGCAGGCAAGGCGCACTTTGCGGCAACATCAATTACGCGAAAGACAAGTTCTGGGCAACGGAACATGCAGTAGTCGCAACATTGTTGCGAAACCACGACGCGATTTGGTTCGGGGAACTGCTCCGAACCATGAATCTCAATCAATACTCCAACGCGGCGGCGCAACCCGGACTGGCTGTCGATCGAATCAAGTTCCTTCGTTTGCCTGTCCCGCCGGTGGTGGAGCAACAGCGCATCTCGGCGTATCTGGATGCCAGTTGCGCGGCGATTGACGCCGCCGTCGCCGCCAAACGCCGCCAACTCGAAACCCTCGACGCGCTCCGCAAGTCCATCATCCAACGCGCCGTGACACGGGGCTTCTCAGAGCGCGTCGCGCTGGAATCTACTGGCAATGCGTGGATGGAACAGATTCCACGCGGCTGGAAACTCGTTTGCCTAAAACGCATCGCTGAGATTCAAGGCGGTCTCACCCTCGGCAAGCAATACGAAGGGCCGCTCGTCGAGCGTCCATATTTGCGTGTCGGCAACGTGCAGGATGGCCATCTCGATTTGGAGGACGTTTCTGTGATTGAACTACCGGCCAACGTAGCGGCGGGTGTTGAGCTTCGCCCAAATGACGTGTTGATGACCGAGGGCGGCGACTTGGACAAGCTCGGTCGCGGCCACTTGTGGAAAGGCGAGATTCCAGGATGCCTGCACCAAAACCATATTTTCGCGGTGCGTTGTTTCCTTCACAAACTAAAGCCGATGTTCCTCGCCTATGTGACGGCTGCCAAGTATGGGCGCGATTACTTTGAGGCCACGGGAAAGAAAACAACCAACCTCGCTTGCACAAACGCGAACAAAGTAGGCGAATTTCCCATCCCATTGCCGCCACTGCCGGAGCAGGAAGCTATTTGTATTCACCTGGACGAAAAACTCGGCGAGTTGAAACGCATCACGTCCGGCATCGAGACCCAAATCGCCACGCTCACCGCCTACCGCAAATCGCTGATTCACGAGTGCGTCACCGGCCAGCGGCGGATTTCAGAAGCAGACGTGCGGCGGGCGGGCCATTGCCCGTCAGCGTCCGCCTCGTTACACTCTGCGAATCAATCATGAGCGCGAAATCTTCCAAGGCACTGGTCCGGCGGTTCGCCGCGAAACCAACGAAGCGGCCCGCCCGCGCGCTGTTGACGGATGTGCGGGAACTGATCGTGCAGGCGCGCGCCGGAATAGCGCGGGCGGTGGATTCGGGACTGGTCACGCTCTACTGGCATGTGGGGCGGCGCATCCAGCAGGACATCCTCAAGGAGAGACGGGCGGAGTATGGGCAGAAGATTGTGTCCGCACTGGGGACACAATTGGAGCGGGAATTTGGCCGGGGCTTTGGCGACAAGAACCTGCGCCGAATGATCCAGTTCGCGGAGGTTTTCCCCGATGAAGCAATTGTCGCAGCACTGCTGCGACAATTGGGGTGGACGCATTTCACGATGCTCATCCCGCTCGAAGACCCGCTCAAACGCGACTTCTATGCGGAGATGTGCCGCATCGAAAAATGGAACACACGCACGCTGGGGAAGAAGATCGGCTCAATGCTGTTCGAGCGCACAGCGCTCTCGAAGAAGCCGGACAAACTCATCCGGCGGGAGCTGGCGGCGTTGCGCGCGGAGGACCGGCTGACGCCCGACCTGGTTTTCCGCGATCCTTACGTGCTGGATTTTCTGCGCCTACACGACACGTATGCGGAGAAAGACATCGAAGCGGCGATCCTGCGGGAGATGGAATCGTTCATCGTGGAACTGGGCGCGGGATTTTGCTTCGTGGCGCGGCAGAAGCGGATGCAGATTGACGACGTGGATTATCATCTCGATCTGCTGTTTTATCACCGCAAGCTGCGGCGGCTGGTGGCGATTGACTTGAAGCTTCGGAATTTTGAAGCCGCTGACAAAGGGCAGATGGAATTGTATCTGAACTGGCTCAAGCGTCATGAGTGCGAGCCGGGCGAGGCCGAGCCGCTGGGCATCATCCTGTGCGCGGGGAAACGGGCGCAGCATGTCGAGTTGCTGGAACTGGAAAAGAGCGGCATCCACGTGGCGAGCTATTGGACCAAGGTGTTGCCCAAAAAACTACTGGAGCGGAAGCTGCATGACGCGGTGCGGCTGGCGCGGGCGCGGCTGGAGGCCGGGAAAGTCTGATCATGGCCAAACGAAAGAAACCGCCAGAGCTGACGTTTCAGCAGCACATCGCGGATTACCTCGTCCGCGAGCACAAGTATGGCGTGCTGGAGCAGTCCGACATCACGGACACGGAGCATTTCATCGCCGAGGATCACTTGTGGGCCTTCATCAAAGCCACGCAGAGCGACACGCTCAAAAAGTTGGAAGCCGATTACAGCACAGACGCGCGGGATGAAGTGTTCAAGGCGCTCCGCAAGGAACTGGCGCACACGCCGCTTTGGATGTTGCTCCGCACCGGCCTGAAAGTGCGCGGGCTCACGTTCCGGCTTTTCTATCCCAAGCCGCGCTCCGCCGCCAGCGCCGGCGCGGAAGGCTACAAAGAAAACCGCATCACCTTCCGCCCGCATTTTTATTTCGGCGAGACGAACACGGAAATTGATTTCGTCTTTTTCCTGAACGGCCTGCCCGTCGTGGACTTGGAGTTGAAGCACGAGGCCAATCAGAACGTGTATGATGCCGTGACGCAGTTCGCCAAGCGCGACCACGCGCACAAAATCTTTCAGCATCCGTTTCTGTATCTCGCCGCCGACACTTGCGACGTAAAAGCCGCCACCGACCCGCGCCGCGAGGAAAATTTCCGCTGGCACAACACGGGCCTTACGAACACGCCGACGAACCCGGACGAATACCCGGTGGAGTTTCTTTACCGGAAAGTTTTGTCCAAGGAGCAGTTGTTGGAAGCCCTCTCGTTTTTCCTCGTTCGCGTGCCGCACCGCGACGCGGAGGACGACAAGCCGGAGAGTCCCGCACGCACGCTGTTCCCGCGCTACCATCAAAGCCGTCTGGTGCGGAACATTTCCGCCGACATCACGGCGCACTTTGCCGCGAAGGGCGACATCGGCAAAAAGTATCTCGCCGACCATTCCGCCGGCAGCGGCAAGACGCTTTCGATTTGCTGGCTGGCCGACCATTTGCACAGTCTGTTCAAGCCCGGCACGAATGAAAAGTTGGTGGACATCACGTTCATCCTGACCGACCGCAAATCGCTGGACACAAACATCCGCGAAGACATGGCGAATTTCACTCATTTGAAAGACGTGGTTGGAATCGCAAAGAAGGCGGACGATTTGCCGCGATTTCTTAAAGACCGCAAACCGATCATCGTCACCACGCAACAAAAAATTGCCTGGGTGTTGGAGGAATTGCAAAGCAACGCAGCCTTGAAGAATCTGCGCGTCGCGTTCCTGATTGATGAAGCGCATCGCTTGCAGGAAGGGCAAATGGGCGCGGCCATCCGCCTGCCATTCCGCAAAGCGGACGAGCCGGACGCCGACGCGCCGGAGCAGGACGTTGAGGAAGAAATCGCCAAAGTCATCCGCGAACACGACCTAAATCAGTTGTTCGTCGCGTTCACGGCCACGCCCGCACCGGCCACCGTCACGCTGTTTGGCGAGCCGTTCGACACTTACACGGAAGCCGAGGCGATTGAGGAAGGTTACATCGTGGACGTGGCGGCGAGCATCATTTCCTACAAGACGCTCTACAATCTGCATTGCCATTTCGTGCCGCCACCCGGCGAGGAGGAAAAACTATACTCCAAAGGCGTCGTGGCCAAGGCGTTGATGAATGTGGCGTTTCAGGACGACGGCCTCATCCAATACAAATCCGAGGTGATGCTCCGCATCTTCGAGGAAAGCGTGATGCCGCTCATCGCAGGCCGCGCCAAGGCGATGATTGTCACCAGTTCCCGCGTGGCGGGCTTGCGGTATTTTCAAATCATCAAGGAGAAGTTGAAAGAGCGCGGCGCGAAATACAAAGTGCTCTACGCCTTTTCAGATTTCACGCACCCGGCAACGAACGAGGAAATTCACGAGCACGCGGTCAATGAATTGCAGGACGGCGAGTTGATCGAGGAACGATTCGAGGGCGACGATTACCGGCTGATGATTGTGGCGAACAAATTTCAAACCGGCTTCGACCAGCCGTTGCTCGCCGGGATGTTCCTCGACAAGCCGGTCGTGGATCGAAATGCGGTGCAGACCTTGTCGCGATTAAACCGGAAGATGGACGACAAGCAAGATGTGGTGGTCGTGGATTTCACCAACAACGCCGCCGCCATTTTGAAGGCGTTTCAGAAATACCGCAAAGGGACGCCGTTCGTGCCGGAAGAACCGGACAAGGAGCTTTGCCCGAAACTTTACGCGGAAATTCTCGCGGCGGGCGTGTTCACGCAAAAGGACGCGGATGATTTTGTGAAACTGGTCGCGGCGGACAATGGTGGTCCTATTCAATACTTCGTGAAAGCACTCCGCACGCGGTTTCAGGAAAGGATTTTGGATGCGGAAGAGCGCAAGGCGTTCGTCTATTTGCTCGCCCGCTACGTCAAGTGTTTCCATTTCATGTCGTGCTTCTTTTCGTTCACGGCGGAGTTGAAGCAGTTCGCCACGTTCGCCGAAGTTGTCGGCGTGCAACTCATCAAACAAGGCAGCGTGTCCGACCTGATGAAACAAATCCGGCAAACGGAAGTCATCAAAGCCGCCGTCGAATATCAGGGTGTGACAACCAGCGGCGGCCCGGTGAAGTTGAAACCGGGCAAAGGGAAGCAAGGCACTGGCCCGCCGCCGAAGAAAGTTTCGGTGCAGGACATGATTGAAGAGATTCACGCCAAGTTCGACATCACTGACGAGGAAGCGCTCTACATCAAACAGGTGACAGAGGAAAAGTCCGCCGACCCGGCCATCCGCAGCACCGTCGCCGCGCACAAAGAAGACCGCCTTTATCTCGAAGGCGCGTATCGCAGCCAGGTTAACGGCGAGATTCAAGGCACATATCAGGAGCTTGGCCGTTATGAAGAAATCGCCGACCCGAAATACAAGGACACGGGAGGCATCTTCGACATTATGGCCGTGACGGTGATTCAAACTCACCTGTCATTTGCCGCATGAAAACATGAGCAAGACCATTGACCAGATTCCCGAAGACGACCGCCCGCGAGAAAAACTTCTCCGCAAGGGAGCGCCTGCCCTGAGCGATCAGGAACTGCTGGCGGTGTTGTTGGGCAAAGGCACACCGAAAATGGACGTGATGACGCTTTCCGGAAAACTGGCGCGGCTCATTGATGAAAAGGGTTTGAAGGTCACAGCAGAAGACCTGTCGCAATTTGAAGGCGTGGGCGATGCAAAGGCCACATTGATTCTGGCTGCGATTGAATTCGCCCGCCGGCGCATCAAACCGGAGGGAGCGAAGATTGAAACTCCTGCTGACTTGTTGCCGCACGTCCGGCACTACGCCGACCGGAAGCAGGAGCATTTCATTTGCGCCACAATCAATGGGGCAAACGAAATCCTGAACATCCGTGTCATCTCGATTGGTTTGATTGACCGCAGTCCGGTTCATCCACGCGAGGTCTTTGCGGATGCCGTTGCCGACCGTGCCTCCGGTATCATCGTCGCGCACAACCATCCCGCTGGCGGACTCGAACCCTCACCGGGCGACATTGCGATAACCAGTCAACTCAAGGCAGCGGGAGCAATTGTCGGCATTGAATTGCTGGACCACATCATCTTCAACCGTACAAGTTATTTCAGTTTTCTCGAATCCGGCCAGCTTTGACTACGCGATCATTCGTATGTATCCGTGCAATCCGTGGCTAAATTCTTTACGTCTCCGCGCCCTAGCTGATGAGCTTGCCGCGAAAGCCCCGGCGTATCTGAACCCGTCCGCGCAACTGAAATTGCCCCACACCGCCGCCGATTGCCTGACGTCGGACTCTGCCTGTCGCAAGAAGGTGGCGCAAGAAATGAGTTGAACTCAGCAATGCTCGTGGAGTCTTGCGGCGCGCGAGTTGCAACTATAGCGTCGTATGAGTGTCCGGCTTCTTGGTTGGGCCATTCTGGGGTTGTGCTTCCAAATCCCGGCACTGGCGAATTTTTCCAACACCGACTGCCTCGATTGCCATCTCGATCCAACCACCACGCGCAAAGTCGGCGACAAGGTCGTGCCGCTTCTCTTCCAGACGAACGCCTTCAACAAATCCATTCACGCCAAGCTGGATTGCATTGATTGCCACGAAGGCATCAAGGACCTGGTTCACCCGGACAAATTGCCCGCGCCGAATTGCTCCGGCTGCCACGAAAAGGAAGGCAAGGATTACGCCTCAAGCATCCACGGCGTGAGTCACAAGCTCGGGGCGTCCGGCGCGGCGGATTGCTGGAGTTGCCACGGCTCGCATGAGATCGGATCCGTGAAGCTAGCCGATTCGCCGGTGTTCAAACTGAACCTGCCGAACACCTGTGCCACATGCCATACCAACGTCGGCCTCACCAAAGAATATCAGATGAAGTTCCCGGAGGCGGCGGCGCAGTACAAGGACAGCATCCATGGTCGCGCGTTGTTGAAGATGGGCCTCATCATTGCGCCTTCCTGCAACGATTGCCACGGCGTGCACGACATCAAACGCGGTGTGGATCGCGATGCACCTATCAACCACGCCAACGTCGCCAAGACCTGCGGCAAGTGCCACGTCGGGATTGAACAGATTTACGAAAAGAGCGTTCACGGTCAGATTCTGGCCAAGGGAGACAAACGCGGCCCCGTCTGTACCGATTGCCACACCGCGCACGGCATCGAGACGCCGCAAAACGGGCATTTCAAAATGGCCAGCGACGCACGTTGCGGCAAATGCCATGAGGATCGCCTCGAACATTATCGCGACACGTATCACGGCAAGGCGATGGCTCTCGGCAAGCCCTCCGTCGCCTCAGAGGTCGCGGCGTGTTACGACTGTCATGGACATCATGACGTTTTGCCGCCGTCCAATCCTGCCTCACATCTTTCGCAGACGAATATCCTCGCGACCTGCCAGCGGTGTCATCCCACCGCGACGATTGGTTTTACCGAATACAAACCGCACGCGAACCCTCTGGATCGGAAAAATTATCCACTCCTTCACGTCGTCTTTCTTGGAATGACCGGTTTGCTGATCGGGGTGTTCTCGTTCTTCGGCCTGCACACCATCGTCTGGCTGGCGCGCGTGGTTTACATCTCGTTGCACGATACAAAATCTTACCGCGAAGCCCGGGTCAAGACGGAGAGCGACACGGAATGGTTCACGCGCTTTGTGCCGTTCGAGCGCTTCCTGCACTTCCTCGTTGTGACAAGTTTCCTCCTGCTGGTCATCACCGGCATGCCGCTGAAGTTCTATTACACCGATTGGGCCAGGGTGCTGTTCAAGTTCATCGGTGGCCCCGACACGGCCCGGACGTTGCACCACTTCGGAGCGGTGGTCACATTCCTCTACTTCGGCCTGCATGTGACTTCGCTTGTGGGCAAATCCTGGAAGGGCCGGGGAAGTCTGCGCGACCCCGCCACTGGCAAGCTGAAACCGAAACGGCTCTGGGGCGTATTGTTTGGCCCCGACTCAATGATGCCCACGCTCCAGGACTGGCGCGACTTCGTGGCGCACAACAAGTGGTTCTTCGGCAAAGGCCCGAAGCCATCGTTCGACCGCTGGACGTATTGGGAGAAGTTCGATTACTTCGCCGTGTTCTGGGGCGTTGCCATCATCGGTTCGTCCGGCCTCATCCTCTGGTATCCGGCGTTCTTCACGCGCTTCATGCCGGGCTGGGTCATCAACATTGCGCACATCATCCATTCAGACGAAGCCCTGCTCGCGGCGGGCTTTATCTTCTCGATTCATTTCTTCAACACGCATTTCCGCATCGAGAAATTCCCGATGGACACCGTCATCTTCTCCGGTCGAGTCTCGAAGACCGAGTTGATGCACGAACGCAAACGCTGGTATGACCGGCTCGTTGCCTCCGGCAAACTGGATGAGCACCGCGTCCGCGACGAGTGGTTTCAATGGAAGAACATCGCCCGCGCGTTCGGCTATCTCTTCTTCGGCGTGGGTGTGCTGCTGCTGCTGCTGATCATCTACGCGATGGTTTCGCGTCTGGCACATTGAGCCTTCGTCCTCCCCATGAACCTTGGGAGCGCCGGCGTCTCGCCGGCTGCTCGCCCGACAGCAACTCGCTGGCGGGACGCCAGCGCTCCCAGGCATCACGCCCCGGTTCAAGGGTTCAATGCGCGAACTTTGTTTCGGGGAATTCTCTCCCCGTTCGAGGTGGAGGGAGAATTCTGTACGGTCTTTGTGCCCTTTTGCGGCAATAGATGATATGAATTCAGCAAGGTTCGTGGAGTCTTTCCACCCAACATTCGCGACGCTAAGGTTGTATGAGTGTCAGGACAAAGCGGGTTCTGGTCGGGGCTGCGCTTGGGCTTGGTTTGCTGCTCTCCGCGTCGGCTGGTTTGAAAGACAGTGATTGTCTGGAATGTCACTCGGACAAAACGCTGACGAAGACGAATGCTGCGGGGAAGGAAATCCTGCTGTTCGTTGATCCCGCAAAGCTCGCCGCTTCCGCGCACAAGACCAACACCTGTGCCGCTTGTCATTCCGACATCACCGAAAAACATCCCGACGATAATCTTGCAGCCAAACTCGTGAACTGTCGCACCTGTCACGAACGACAGACCGAAAGCTATGGTGCGAGTGTTCATGGTCGTGCTGCGAAAGGCGGAGATTCCAGCGCGGCAACCTGCCAGGATTGCCACGATTCACACGAAGTCCTGCCGCCGACTTCACCTGCTTCGCCATTGCATGTCACCAAGCAGGCGGCGACCTGCGGCACGTGTCATGATCAGGAGGCCAAGGATTTCGCCGAAAGCGTCCATGGGAAGGCGCTGGTGGCCGGGGTTCGCGATGCTCCCACCTGCACGGATTGCCATTCCGAGCACAATATCAAATCGTTGGCGGGCGATTCGTCGCGGAAGATTTCCGAGGACGTTTGCAGCCGTTGCCACGCGTCCGAACGGCTGAACACGAAATACAATCTGCCCGCCGACCGGGTGCGGACATTCTTCGACAGCTATCACGGACTGGCAAATTCGTATGGCTCGACGCTGGCGGCCAACTGCGCGAGCTGTCATGGCTACCATAAGATTCTGCCGTCCACGGATGCGAGTTCAACCATCCACAAAAACAATCTTGTCACGACGTGCGGCAAATGTCATCCGGGCGCGAACGAGAAATTTTCTCTCAGCAAAATCCACGTTGATCTGTCGGCGACAAAAAGCAGCACGTCCGACCTCGGCAGCCAGGTCAATTGGTGGGTGCGGAAGATTTATCTGGTTCTCATCATCGGCACCATCGGCGGGATGCTCGCGCACAACTTCCTGCTGTTCGTGAAGAAGGTCGCTGCCCATTTGCGCACCACGGGCCGTCCGGTCACGCGGATGAATCTGGCGCAACGCTGGCAGCATGCGGTGCTCGCGGTGAGTTTTATTGCACTCGCGATTACGGGTTTCGCGCTCAAGTTTCCGGATTCGTGGTTCGCGAAGTTGATGGGGTCCAGCGAGCCGTTCAGGCGCTGGTCGCATCGCGGGGCCGGCGTGGTGCTGCTGCTGATCGGGTTGTATCACCTCGTTTATCTAGCCGTCTCCAAGGACGGGCGGAAGCTGGTCATTGATTTTCTGCCGGTGAAAAAAGACCTCGCTGACATCATCGGCACGGTGCGCTGGCTGGTCGGCTTGCGAAAAGAGAAGCCGCAGATCGGGCGGTTTGGCTACGCGGAGAAGATGGAGTATTGGGCGGTCATCTGGGGCACGATCATCATGGGCGTCACCGGACTCGTCGTGTGGTTCAAGATGGAAGTCACGCACTGGCTGCCGCGCTGGGCGGTGGACGTGGCACTGACGATTCACTATTACGAAGCGATTCTCGCGTGTCTCGCAATCATCGTCTGGCATTTCTACCACGTCATGTTCGATCCCGACGTTTATCCGGTGAACCTCGCATGTTGGGACGGCAAGGTTTCGGAGCATTGGCAGGAGGAGGAACATCCGCTGGAGGTGTTGCAGACAGAGGCGAAGCCTGTTTTGAATTCAGGCCGGTCCAATGCGCCGGATCATGCACCCGAAAAGGATGCTCGTGATACCGGTCAACCTCATTGATTCATTCCGGCTCCGCGCGTTCCGGTTTCGCATACGCGGATTTTTAGGATGGAGGATGCGGTCGGAACAGTGCCGCCGCACACTCTGACGCAATTGATCTTCATTTGCCTGCGGCGTTTTCCAGAACCGCACCTCCTATCATGGCTGCGGCTGTTTCGGAACTGACAAGGTCCGTGTTGATGACCAGATGATAGAGCATGGGGTCGTCCGCGTTCCTGCCGAAGTATTTCTTCAGATAGCGCCTCCGCGCATTGTCTTCGGCGCGGATGAATTTTAGCGCGGCCTTTTCCCCTTGTCGTCGCTCTTGACGGAGTCGTTCAACGCGTTTGTCCAGCGAGCCGATGAGTCGGATGTGAAAGACGAACGGGAGCTTGCTCGTGATGATGTTTGCGCCACGCCCGATCAGGATCGCATGTCCGAGATTCGCCAGATGCAGGATTGTTTCAGAGGTTTTGCGGACGAGAAGCCACTTCGGCAGATGCAGGCCGAACAACTCTTCCATGATGTCTTCGAGTTCGGAGATGCGATCTTCCTTCATGTAATTTGCCATGCTTGCGGGCAGATTGTGTTCTTCCAAAACTTTTTCCACGAGGTTGCGGTCAAACACCATCCACGGTTGGGCATTGCGGCCCGAGTGCGACTGCAGATATTCCGCGAGATCGTCTGCGATGGCCTTTGCCCCACATCCTGTCTGGCGCGAGATCGTGACCGCGCGCCAACGTCGCAGTTCTGGCGGGGCTGCGTCGCCCGTGCGCGAGGGCTTCAACTGGCAGTTGATGAACGCCTGGAAACGTTCAAATCCCTGATCTGCATTCATGATATTCCTTTGGTTGTTGGCCGTCCTCATTTGTTTCCTGGCGTTGGCGACGGCCAGATTGTGTGATCGGCAGCAAAGCAAGTGTTCGTTCGAAAATCTCCTGTGGCGAACCGTCAGCAGTGATGGAAACGAGCAGATTTTTGCGCCGGTAAAATTCGGCGAGCGGTGAAGTGCTCGCTTCGTAGGCCGCCATGCGGACGCGGATGGATTCCGGTCGGTCGTCTTCGCGTTGCACCAGTTGCCCGCCGCAATGGTCGCAAACGCCATCATTTAGCGGGGGCAGGGTCGCAACATGAAACACCGCCTTGCAGTCAGCACACGTCCGGCGGCCCGCGAGCCGCTCCACGATCTGGCCGAGCGGCAGTTCGTAGTTAACCACCGCAGTGAGTGCGACCTTCTCCCGCTCCAGTAGTGCGTCCAGAGCTTCAGCCTGCTTGACAGTGCGGGGAAATCCATCCAGAAGGAAACCACCATGGCAGCGCAGACACCGGGCCCGCTCGCTGATCAGGTCCAATACCGTTCCGTCCGGAACCAATTCGCCACGACGCATGTGACCCAGCGCCGTTTGCATGGCGGGTGTCCGTTCGCTTTCCGCAAGACATTTGGCCATTCTGAAAACATCGCCTGTGGAGAGGTGACAGGTGTGGAATCTCTCACACAGCAGTTCGGCCTGAGTCCCTTTGCCTACGCCGGGCGCGCCGAGCAACACGAAGCGAAAGCTTTGCTGTGTGAATTTCGGGGGCATGGAACAGCGGGCGTCTTCGCCTTTGAGCCAGGTGGCACGGTCATTTTTTGTATTCATGGTGTTTTCCAGGAGGTCAGGGCACGTGTTGGGCAATATGGAAGATCGGGCTGCAGCGTTTCGGCGAGCGTGCAGTGATCAGAAATTGATGAACGCATGCCCGGCCCGCACACTCAAAGTGGACATGCCCGGTTGATCTACCGCTCTCGTCGGTCCGACGATTCCGCGCCGCAGCTTTCATGTCATCGCTCTCCAATCAAATGAACTCCCGAGATCGGAGATGCGCTGCCCGCTGGTTGGTAAAACTTGACCATTCCTTGTCTCAATGGCGTCCCGCTTTATGCCGTGTCAAGAAACGGAATGACTTGGACAAAAGAGGAACAGCGTGTCGCAACGCATCGGCATAGCTTTCCAATCATGGTCAACCAGCGAAAGTCGGTTGGCGGCTGGAACGTCGAGATTGTGACTCCGGACGGAGAGCATTTGAAACCGGAGGCTTCGCTTGTGGAGCTATGCACCGTGGACGGTCAGATTGGCGTGATGCCGGGACATGAGCAGTTGGCGACCGTTCTGGATGTGGGCGAACTTGTGATTCACAACGGACAGCAGCGGGATGTCTATCTGGTCGGCGGTGGCTTTGCGCGGGTTCAACCTGGAAGACTCTCTGTGCTGGCATTCTCGCTCGAACGCGCCACGAACGGTGAGGCTTTGGAAAAATGCCGTTCACGACGGCAGGAGTTGCTGGGTGACGGTTAATATCCTCCTCGTCCTCGAAAGCCCTTAAAAAAACCGAGGACGAGGACGAGAACGACGACGAGGATGAAGGCCAAAGCAGGGTTTGCGAACTGATGGCGCGGCCAAAATCGGTCAGAAGTTCGCCAAGAATCGTGTAGCGTGTGTTGAATTTCATTTGATATTGGAGCCGTGAAAATCAAACCCGACGTACCAGACGCGCGGGATGACCCATCGCAGAAACTGGGAACGCGTACTCCGTGCCTTGTGCTGATGCGATTGTCGCAACCCGCCCCGGAAGCCACCACGACAACCACTCAATCTCCGACAAGCAGCACGGCTCGTGCGACGATCGTCACTGTGGTGTTCAAAAAAACTTTCACTCAAAGTGGTTATTGGCACGGAGGAATCAATGAGTGACCCGCATTGCCCGTTTTGAACAATCAACACAAAGGATTGCCATGAAAGCCCGACCTGCCAACAACAACCCCGGCAAAGTAACACTCGAACTTGATCGCAGCGACGAACCCTTGATGGACGCTGCGACGCGCACGGTGGCAAAATCGCCTTTGAAGCTGAAACACATCCTTGTACCGATTGACTTTTCGGACTGCTCGAAGAAGGCGCTGGAATACGCACTCCCTTTCGCAAGGGAGCACAAAGCCGTGATCACGCTGCTCTATGTCGCGGAGCCGGGTTACGGCGCCGGCGAATACGGCGGTATTGATTACGCCCGCCTGGAGGGAAGCATGAAGGAAGAGGGCGAACGGGAACTCGCGAAGATCGCAGAGGAGCAATTGCACGGTGAAGTCTCCGCCGTCACACTTGTGCGCCTTGGTTCGCCTTCCCGCGAAATCATCGAGGCGGCTGAAAGCCTTCCCGCCGATCTTATTGTCATCTCGACGCACGGGCGCACCGGGTTGAAGCATGTCCTTCTTGGCAGCGTGGCGGAGCATGTCGTCCAACGCGCGCCCTGCCCGGTGCTTGTCGTGCGCGAGCGCGAACGCGAAATCCTTGTTTCATAAACAACCGGGAATTTGGTGTCCCTGCTGCTGACCGTAGTCATGTAGTCATGGAATGTGAATCGTGCCACGTTCGGCTTGTGTACCAACTCCATACTCTAAAATTGAATGAGCGGTTTCCCCTCAACTGGCTCGTCCAGGTCTGTTGCATGCGTGCTCGCGTGCTCCGGCTGTTGCGCTGCAGGGGAACTGGCCGACCAGACTGCACGGCGATTGCAAAAGCTTGGAGTTGCAGAGATGATCTGTCTCGCGGGCGTGGATGGCCGCATTCCTTCAATCCTGGCCACCGTGCAGGATGCTTCCTGCATCCTGATGATTGACGGCTGTTGGTGGGAGTGCGGTTCAAAATTGCTGCGCAAGGGGGAATGTTTGAACTTCAAACATTTCAAACTCCACGAAGCCGGCGTGCACAAATATAATGTCGCTGCGGTGGACGAAGCGACCATGGAGAGACTTGTTCATGAGGCGATGCGGATGTTGAGCGGGTCTGGAGATGAATCCGGTGGCTCAAAATCCGGGCAAGATCAAGCAACAGGTGTGTAGCAGGAAGATGTGTCATGGCGGAAGATTTCAATCGAACTTGAATGAAAAAAATTGCTTTAGACTGGATGGCGGCGGATCAGGCGTTAAGTCATTTGCGCAGCGGCATGAGTGTGTTTGTGGGGTCGGGCTGTGCTGCTCCACAAATGCTCGTGGCCGCGCTGGCACGGCGCGGGCATGATGTGTTCGATGTTGAGATCATTCATATCCTCACATTTGGCGACGCGCCGTACTCGCGGCATGAACTGCTTGCCAATTTTCGCCACAACGCCTTTTTCATCGGACCAAATGTGCGCGACGCCGTGAACGAGGCGGTTGCAGACTACACGCCGGTTTTTCTCAGTGACATCCCCGCGCTGTTTCGACAGAAACGGATACACCTCGATGTCGCGCTTGTGCAGGTGAGCCCGCCGGACGCGCACGGGTTTTGCAGCTTTGGCGTTTCGGTGGACGTTGTGAAAGCCGCCGTCGAGAGCGCGGATTATGTCGTTGCCGAGGTCAATCCGAACATGCCACGAACTCTGGGCGATGGCTTTGTTCACGTCAGCGCGCTGGATGCACTTGTAAAAAGCGAGATGCCGTTGCTCGAGTTCGCAAACCAGCCGCCTTCGGCTGAATCCATGAAGATGGGCGAGTTCATTGCGTCGCTCGTCGAGGACGGAGCAACGTTGCAAACGGGCATCGGGGAAATTCCGAGTGCGGTGATGGCATGTCTCTCCGACCGCAAAGACCTGGGAATGCACACGGAGATGTTCACGGAAGCGGTGATTCCGCTCATAGAAAGCGGTGCCATGAACTGCCGGCGGAAGACCTTGCTGCCCGGAAAGATCGTCACGTCGTTCTGTTTTGGCACGCGCCGGCTTTATGATTACATCCATGACAATCCCTTCTTCGAGTTTCGTCCGACCGAGTTTACAAACGACCCGTTCCAGATCGCCCGCAATGCAAAGATGGTTGCGATCAGTTCGGCCATCGAGGTGGACCTGACGGGGCAGGTGTGTGCGGATTCCATCGGCGGAAGATTTTACAGCGGCTTCGGCGGGCAGGTGGACTTCATTCGCGGCGCGGCGCGAAGCATCGGCGGCAAACCCATCATCGCCCTGCCTTCCACAACGCGCGATGGCTCGATCTCGCGAATCGTTTCATGGCTCAAGACCGGGGCGGGCGTGGTGACTTCACGCGCGGATGTGCATTACGTGGTCACTGAATATGGCATTGCGTCGTTGCACGGAAAAACTGTCCGCGAACGTGCCATCGCATTGATTCACATCGCCCATCCGAAGTTTCGCGACGAACTCATGCGGCAGGCGCGTGAGGCAAGATTTGTGCATCCGAACCAGATTGCGTTGCCAACCGGGTTGCAGCCGTATCCCAAAAAGTATGAGTCCGAGGCCACGTTCAAGAACGGACTGCAGGTGAGATTCCGGCCCATTCAACCGACGGATGAGGCGTTGCTCAAGGAGCTGTTCTATTCGCATTCGGAGCAGACGGTTTATCAGCGTTACCTCACACACCTCCGGCATCTGTCGCACGAGCAGGTGCAAAAATTTGTGACGCTTGATTATCACAACGACTTTGCGCTGGTCGGGCTTGTGCCGCATGAGGGGCGTGAGCGGATGATTTGTGTCGGGCGCTATCTTCGCGACGCGGCCCACAACGAAGCCGAGGTCGCATTCACCGTGCATGATGACTTTCAGCGTCACGGCATCGGTTCATTCCTGCTGAAAAAACTGATGAAGATCGCCCGCGCGAACGGCATTGAAGCCTTCACTGCCGACACCCTGGTGGAAAATCACGCCATGTTGAGGGTCTTCAATACTGTGGCGGGTAAAATGGAAACGGCCGTTGATGCCGGAGTTTGCCATGTGCGATTCGATGTTGGCGGCGGCGAGTTGCCGGCCAAGGCCGGACTGCCTGCTTCCGAAACTTGATATTCCGGACGAAGCAAATCCTGATGTAACATTTATCTTGGTGATGGCGCGTGGCAAATTCTGACCCGCCTTCCTTGTCGTCCTCGTTGGCATCTTCGTCATGGATTGACTCCAAGTCCGTTGGGCGACGGCGAGGACCATGCTTGCAAAGCGCTTTCAGTCACACCCGCTTCTCGTTGTATCATCTCGACACCCGAGAAGATCGTGGCGCATCATCCGTGAACATTTATGTTCGCGAACGACGGCCTCATTCAATTTCTTCTCACGCTTCCGCCCGGAATTGCGGGCCGGTTCGAGTCGCTTGAAAACCGCAAACGTCCCGAATGGTTTGCCTGTTCGGATTCCAGCGGGCCCTCCCTCGGCTCGGGTGGCGGAACTGCGAACCTTTTGATAGAGGCATGGCGCAGCACTGGTGACGGAAAAGATTTTTCCACCTGGCTGAATGACAGTCGCAAATTGATCCTCCACTCCGGCGGGCAAAGCCGGCGATTGCCTGCCTACGCGCCGATGGGGAAATTGCTCATGCCCGTGCCGGTGTTTCGATGGTCACGGGGACAGCGGTTGGATCAAACACTCCTTGACCTCCAGCTTCCCGGGTTTACCAGCGTGTTGAACCATGGCGGCCCGAAGTCACGCATGATGCTCGTGAGCGGCGATACATTGATCCGTTTGCCGAACATTCTCCCGCCGTTTCCAGACGTGGATTTGCTCGGGCTCGGCATGTGGGGCACGCCGGAAAAGGCCAGGGACTTTGGCGTCTTCTTCACGCCTCGCAACAAGCCCAACGAACTGTCCTTCTTCCTTCAAAAGCCTTCGCCCGCACGCATCCGCGAACTCGCCGAGGAATATCTTTATCTGTTCGACACGGGCATGTGGCTTTTGAGCGAGCGCGCCGTGAATGTGCTCATGAAGCGGTGTGGTTGGAATGAAAATGCTTCCCAGTTTGATGGCGGTCGTTGCGGAAGCTACGAGTTTTATCATCGCTTCGGTCTTGCCGTCGGCACAAAGCCGGTCGAGCACGACGAACTCGTTCAATCGCTCTCGTGCGCAGTCGTCCCTCTGCCGGACGCGGAGTTTTATCACTTTGGCACAAGCGCGCAGATGATCGAGTCGGTTTCCGAATTGCAGAACCTCGTGCTCGACGAAACAAAGCTCGGCTCGTTCGCCGGGCGGCGGCATCCGGATCAGTATCTGCAAAACACGCGCTTCAGTTCTCCTTTGCGCCGCGAGGAGAATCACACGCTCTGGGTGGAGAACAGCGTGGTGCCCGCTTCGTGGAAGCTCGCGCACGAACACGTCCTCACCGGCGTTCCCGAAAACAACTGGGATTTGCGGCTAGAACCCGGTGTCTGCCTCGACTTTGTCCCGGTAGGCGAAACCGATCTTTGTGTCAGGCCCTACGGCTTCCGTGATTCCTTCAGCGGCAAACTGTGTGATGCAAATACAAAGTGGCTGGGCCGTCCTGTTGCCGGATGGTTCGCCGCACACGGGCTGAAACCTGACGAGTGCGGGCTCGATGAAAACGAGGACATCCAGTTCAGTGCGATCTTTCCTGTTCTGCCACAAGCGAAGATTGATCCCCGTTTCATTGAATGGCTCTTTGCCGCACAACCCGTATCGCGCCCGGACTTCGCAAAATTGTGGCGCGAAACTCCGCGTCATTCGGGCAGGACCCTTTGTGAGTTGACCAATTTCAAACGGTTGTATGCGGGACGCGAGGCGCTGCGCCACGTCTCACTCGCGCCGTTGATGCGAAACTTCCGCTGGAGCGTGTTTTACCGGCTCGACCTCGAATCCACCGCGCGCATTTTTGCGGCATCGGATGTTGTGCTGCCTGAGGTGGCGATTGTCGCAAACGACGAGCCGCTGGCGATGGTTCACGACCAGATGTTCCGCAGCGCCGTGATGCGCCATCGCAAACAGTCCGGCTGGGAGGTTTTTGAGGCGAATGCTTTCGGACGGTTGCGCGAATTGATCGTCCACGAGGCGCAGCTTTCTCCGGCGTTGCCGCGCTGTAATGTCTTGGAAGACCAGATTGTTTGGGCGCGCAGTCCGGTGCGGCTCGATCTGGCGGGCGGTTGGACGGATACGCCGCCGTATTGCATCGAGTTTGGCGGCAGAGTGCTCAACGTGGCGGTGGACATCAACGGGCAGCCGCCCATTCAGGTGTTTGCCAAACGTTCGGAGAAGAATGAAATCATCATCCGCTCGATTGATCTTGGCGTGGAAGAGCGCGTCCGCACCTATGCGGATCTCGAGGCGCAGGCGCACCCGGGCAGTCCGTTTGCACTGGCGCGTGCAGCATTTGCATTGGCGGGATTTCTGCCGCGCTTTCACACCAATGGCGGGTTCAGTTCCCTCGATGCACAGCTTGCGGATTTTGGCAGCGGTATTGAACTTTCCCTTCTGTCTGCTGTGCCCAAAGGCTCGGGCCTCGGAACAAGCAGCATTCTTTCCACAACTGTTCTGGCGGCCTTGAGCGAGCTTTGCGGATTGAACTGGGATCGCTCGGTGTTGTTCACGCGGACGCTGGCGTTGGAACAATTGCTCACCACGGGCGGTGGCTGGCAGGATCAAGCCGGCGGACTTTATCGCGGCATCAAGATGATTGAAACCGGGCCGGGGCTTTCTCAAAAGCCGACGTTGCGCTGGTTGCCCGATCATCTGTTCGGTCACGAGTTCGCGAATCATCGCGTGCTGTTGTACTACACCGGCGTGACGCGGCTGGCGAAAAACATCCTGGCCGAGATCGTCCGAGGCATTTTCCTGAACTCTCCGTCCCACCTGGGCCTGATCGGGCGGATTGGCGACAACGCAGAGGCGGCGAGCACCGCCGTCCAGAAGTGCGATTACGACCTGTTGACCGAAGCCATCCGCGAGCGCTGGCGGTTGACGCAGATGCTTGATGTAGGAACCAACCCGCCCGCGATCCAGGCGATCTTGAATTCCGTGAAGGAGCATCTGGCTGCGGCGAAATTGCTCGGGGCAGGGGGCGGCGGCTATTTGCTGATGTTTGCCAAGGATGAGGCTGCGGCGGCACGGATACGTCATCAACTCACGACCAATCCGCCGAACCCGCGTGCGCGATTCGTCAGTTTCAGCCTTTCGGATACGGGGTTGCAGGTGACACGGAGCTGACAGTTCCAAGTTCCGAGTTCCGAGTTCCGGGTTCAAAGTCCTGCGCTACATTCGTCAATCCGTGGTGTTTGGGGTCTTGCTAGGGAAACACTGATTTAATTGTTTTGGTTTTGATGTTTATTGGAGACGGGCCGGGTTTGTTTTTCTAAAGTTGGCGGCATGACGCATCAGCCGAGTTTTTCCCAGGCGGAGTTTGCCGACAAGAA
>JABFSR010000001.1 GCA_013140495.1 Verrucomicrobiota bacterium | reverse complement strand
CCGAATTTGATGATCTTGGCGAACGGGACGATCTCGGCTTGTTTGATCGCGGACTGTGGGGCGGGGTGGTGGTGATGGGGAATGCGGTGTTAAACACCTCGTCCAGCACGATTGGCAATGCCAACAGCCCGAAGTATGACGTGTTCGAGGGCCTGCCAGACAACCAGATCAACGGCCAGAACGTCTATCGCTTCGGTGGCAACAATGACTCGGACAACTCTGGTGAAATCCAATACGTCTCCATCCGTCATGGCGGCTTCGCCTTCCTCGCCAACAAGGAACTCAACGGCCTGTCCATGTGTGCGCTGGGCAACGGCACGACCATTGATCACGTTGAAGCCTATGCCTTCGCTGACGATGGGTTTGAGTTTTTCGGCGGGACGGTCAACACCAAGTATCTGGTCAGCGCGTTCAATGACGACGACACGTTCGACACCGACCAGGGTTATCGTGGCAAGAACCAGTTCTGGTTCTCGATCCAGGAAGACGGCAAGCGCGACAACGGCGGCGAATGGAACGGTGAGCCCAACGGCATCGCGGTGAGCAACGCACCGATTGCCAACTTCCAGTTGTACAACGCCACGTTCATTGGCGCAGGCAACGGCGGGACGAACACGACGGCCAACCACGGTTTGACAATCCGGCAGTATTCCTCGCCCAAGGTGTACAACTCCATCCTGACAGACTTCACCACGTCCCACGGCAACGGCTCTGTGGGTTTGAACATATCGGACACGCAATCCGGAGCGATGTTGACGGCGGGATTGATGGACTTGCGGGAGAACATCGTTGCCGGGTTTGGTTCGGCGGTGACGAATGCCCGCTCGGCCATCCTCCTCTCCGATGCTTCCCGCAGCAACTCCACCGTCAATCCCCTCTTGACCAGCATCAGCCGCCTCAACGATCACGCGCTTGATCCTCGTCTTGCGACGAACAGTCCGGCATTGAGCACAAGCATCGTCGCGCCGAACGACGGTTTCTACACGCAGGCCGGCTACAAGGGTGCGTTCGGCACGAGCACACTCTGGGCTGAATCCTGGACTGCGCTTGATGCCCTGGGTTTTCTTCCGTGCGAGACTGTGATCACACCTGCGGCAGCCGTAGTTGTTCCGCCGAACGCAGTGACGCTCACCATCACGCCCAGCGGCGCGAATGCGAACATCAATTGCAACTCGCAGGTGGGTTACAGCTACCAGCTTGAATCCAGCGCGACCCTCAACCCGACGGCATGGGGCAATGAAGGCGCGGCGCAAGCAGGCACAGGAAACACGCTGACTTTCACCGTCCCTGCGACAGGCGCGAAGTATTTTCGGGTGAAAGCCAACTGAGTTTCTCCCACCTCACAGGAGCGGGGGAGTCGGCAACGATTCCCCAGCTTTCTCTTTAAGCACGGTCAGTCAATCCGCTTTCACGCGTCGCGATCTGGCAGATGCACGCGCCAGACTGCAAGCGGGTGCGGTTAAATCTTGGAACATTCCCTCGCACTTGATCTCGCAAGCGAACACTTCCCGCGATTATCTTTTGCGGCGGATAGCGCGAACCGCCACCAAACCGGAAATGCCAAACAGCGCCAAGATTGAAGGCTCTGGAACAACGACAGTCGTGGTATAAGGCACAAATGCCGTTTGGGTAAAGGGAACGAATCCCTTCAAAGTGGCGGTGGTCGCCACGTCATTTCCCGCGATGGCTTCACCTGAACGATTGCCCGTATTGGAAACGAACGTTCCGAAGAGATTGAAACTCTCGCCAGCTCCAGGCGTCAATCCGATGTTCGCCAGCGTGAACGAGAACGTATAAGTCGCTGCGGTACTCGTGGCCAGCGGACTCAAGGTGACATTTTGTTTGAACGGCAGACTGTTGGCCGCCCCATTTGCCAGCCCCCAGAGACCGCCAAAACTATCGGTCGGTGTGGAACGGAGCGAAATCCCGTAGTCGGGAAGAAAGCCGGGCGCAAACGTCATCACGCTGAACTGGGTAGTGTTATTGTAACCCGATATGGCCTTCCGACTTCCGTCCTGGGTATCCTTGAAACCGGAAGTGTCGGCAAATCCACCAGCAACGGAATCAATGTAGATTACCAGATTATTGTTGAATTGACCGTTACCGCCGCCGATGCCGGTGCCGGTGGCAGAGTTATCCGGGCCCTTGGTGAAGGTTCCGAAAACAGTGGTGCCGTCGTCAGTCAGCGTCAAACTGCCGCCGCCCACGACGCCGGTAAAGGCGCCGTTCGTGGAGTAGATCATTCCATTGCCACTGTAAGTTGCGGCGTACGAAGAGGCGGCGGCTCCGATGAGCAGAGCGACGACCGAGAGTTTTGTTGCTAGTTTCATACGTATTCCGTTCGAGTTATGGCCGGGCTGGCCGGTGGTTGTTGTTTGGTTTTCGTTCTGGTGATTCATGGTTTTTGGATTGCAGATTTGAGGTTGCCACTTATTGACTCCGAACGCGGTAGAAGCGGGTGGCGTTGCTGGCCGTGTTGTCGGTCACAGTCATGATGCTCCCATCGCCGGAGATGGTCGTCAGCGGCGTCCAGGTCACATCATCGAGCGCGTTCTTGTATTCGACGTGATGGGTGTGACCCGCCTGGGTCAGGAAGTCGAAGGTCGTCGCTCCGGCAGCATGGGCCGGGTTCAGAAGGATGACGGCGAAGGCAGGTGCGAATGCCTTGATCGAATTCGCATTGGTTGAATCGTTGATCAGGATCGGCGTGCCGTTGTGCAGCGCATAGAACTCCGCGTTGCCGCCCGAGCCGGCCTGATAGTAAAGCAGGCGCATCGGATAGAGGCCGTTCGTGAGAACGGTCACATACATGGTCGAGGGGGTGCCATTGCCGCGGCCACCGTCAAAGGTACCAATCGTCAGATTCGTACTCGCCGGCCCTTCGGTCAGCTTGAAGCCGTCGTCGCTGCGCATCACAAAGATGTAGCTGCCATTGGTCAATTGCAGATACATCAACGATTCAAGGGCGATGTTGTTATTCGGGTTTGCGGCAGCGATCAGCGGGTACTCCGATTTGTAGGGGAATGCCGGGGTGCCGGTGGGCAGCCCCGTGATGTCGTAGTTGATCACATTGGTTTCAGAGTAGGCGGACGCGATGGTATCACCGCTGATGAGGTTGAGGTATGGCTCGCTGGTGATCGTGTTGGTGCGCGTGCCGGAGAGTTCCGCCTCGGCGTTGGCGATTGTGGCGGTGGGGGGCGCGGCGTCTTCAACTTTGTAGATACGCAACGCAAAACCCGGTGTCGGCACCGAGCCGATCGGTTGCGCGTCTGCTGGCGGCAGGGTTATGACGGTCACATTCAATGTGGTGAACTGCCACGTGTTGGTCGTCGTGGTGGGCGATCCGCCATTGTCGGTGTAGATGACCCTGATAACGTGATTCGAGTTGGGTGACAGGAAAGCCGGTGGGACATAAGTGACCACGCTTCCCGCGCTGTTGTTGCTGAGTGTGACGCTACTCGTCACGTTGTTTGAGTCCAGGAACAACTGGATTGTGGCCGGGTTGACCGCTGTCTGGCGGTTCGCAATCGTGAACGAAATGCTGCTCTCCAAGCCTACACCTGTCGCACCGGGATACGGATAACCCGCGCTCAGATACGGCTTCAAAGTCGCGGTGTTCGTGTTGGGAACAAACATCAGGTAATTGAGATTGTAGGCGCGGTTGTTGACGGCCACCTCGCGGAATGTGTTCGTTCCCGGGAAACGAATCTGTACCGTGTTGCCGAAGAAATCGGTGAGCGGAATCATTTGACCGCTGTATATCTTGCTTCCGCCAGTCGCGGGAATAATACATGTCCCCAAGGCGGCTTTCGGTTGGTCCGTAGTGGTTGCGGTGGCATTTGCCAGGCGTTCCACCATGATTGTTCCACCGCCACCGCTGGCAGCACGGGCGTAAACGGTGTAGTTCGTATCCGCCAGATCGCGGGTGAAATTCTGCCATTCCCCGGCATCCGTGAAACCGAGTTCATAATCGGTTGCGCCCGCACCCACAAATCCCGCGTGATCATACGGGTCGCCGGTGACCAGAAGACTTTGCGGCAAATCTCCAGCCCGGTACAGGACCGCTGGATTGGTAGCGGTCGCGTCCACTTCAAAGTAATCAACACCCAGCGTCCCCAACAGTCCGGCGTACGCATTCGGAATTGGGTTGGGGAGAAACTGTCCGCTGCCATAGTTATAGTCCTCGGCGTCAAGGCTCAGATTGTTTGGCGAGAATGTGTTGAAGTTAAAGTTGTTGGTGGCGGTGTTGCTGTTGTCATCCGCGACGATAATCGTGGCGCTGTAGAGCAGATTCGCCCCGAGGGCGGTGTTATTGGTGACGAAGAGTTGAGTCGTCGGTCCTGTGGTGTTGAAGGTCAGGCCGGTTTGCGCGACGCCATTGAGCCGGAGCGTCACGTTGCTGCCGCGAACAGTGGAGGCAATCGAACCAACTTCGAACGTTACGTTGTTGGCGATGGGGTCAATGAAAATGGATCCGTTGGTCGGTGAGACGTTGATGATCGTTGGCGGCGTAAGCGACGTGGAGACGATTAACATTCGATTGAAGTTCTGGTTGCCGCTCGTTTGATTGGCAACGAGAGCAAC
The DNA here is from genome assembly GCA_013140495.1 of Verrucomicrobiota bacterium. Lineage (GTDB taxonomy): Bacteria > Verrucomicrobiota > Verrucomicrobiia > Limisphaerales > JADLHS01 > JADLHS01. Next base: position 8,194 of record JABFSR010000001.1, on the reverse strand, counting down.
GCTGTCAATCGTTCCCGATCCCGATAACAACTGGCCAGTGTCCACAATGGCCAGAATCTCGCCGGTGGTCAGCCGCTTGATGACGAGCCGGTAGGTGTCACCCTCCTTGAGCGTGAATTCACACGACAACGGATTGCTGGCGAACGGAATTCCGATGAAATTGGGCCCGGTGGCATCCCGGTAAGTGAAGGAGTTGCTGCCCCCGCCGGCATAATAGAAGGCGAAGCGCTCGCCGGTCAGATGATCACTCGTGCCGTTGGTCGCGTTCCCATTGCGTAAGAAGAACCCGCCATAGTTGCCTGCGCCACCCACACCGATGGCCTCCCAGTCGAGCTTGAAGGCCACGGTGGTATCGAGCGAATTGCTGAACCCACGATAGGCCACCGTCGTATTGATGCCTGATCCATTGGCGAAAATTCCCCAGACATGGGCGTGATTATCATTGCCGGGAGGTGAAGACGAATTGGTCGGTGAAGAAATGGCAGGTAGTGGGATTCCGTCCCGCGTCGTAAAGAAACCGCGCCCGCCGCCCGGCACCGGCACCGTGGCATTCGTCGCCAACGCCCACTGGGTAAAACCAAAGCCGCCGTTCAACAAGCCTGTCACCGTATTGAGGAGACTCCAGTTTGTTCCCCTGGTGTAAAGAAAGGCGTCATCGTAAGCGTTGGTCTGCGCGCGGGCGGAGACTGCCAAGGCGAACGCCATCGCAACGATGGCAAGAAGACGGAACAGGGACGAGGTGAGTAATTTCATGGTTGGGGATTGGGTGTTACGATACGGGCAAACTGCTACGGGTTGTTCATTCAATACGAACTTACGTTTCAAAAGGACGATCATGGTTGCTGGGTAACATTTAAGGCCACGTTTCCAAAAGGGTCAACCTGCACAGTCATGCAGTTGTAAAACAGGCGGGTTGAGTTTTAGATTTGGCTGGGTGAGTGGACGACGCAATCCCTGAGCAATTTCAACCGGCGTTCTCGTTCTCCTCCGCTTAAAAGCAAAACATACTTATGCCGCCAAAGTTCACGAACCCAAGACACCTTGGCGACCAGACAAAGAAATCCTCGCTTCCGGACGGGTTCACCTTGATCGAACTGCTGGTGGTCATCGCCATCATCGCCATTCTGGCCGCGATGCTCCTGCCCGCCCTGGCCAAAGCCAAACAGAAAGCCGACCGGATCACCTGCATCAACAATCAGAAGCAATTGACGCTGGCTTGGATCATGTACGCGGACGACAACAACAACACGCTCGCCCCAAACGCCGCCACCAGTGCCGCCGGCCAGCCAAGTTGGGTCAGCGGCAAGTTAGGCTGGGACCAGATGCTTCCAATCCCCGACAACTACGATACGGCGAATCTTACCGGCTCGCTGCTCGGGCCGTACTGCAGTCGTTCCACCGGCATCTACAAATGTCCGGGGGACAAGGTGCCGGCAGCGAAAGGGGTTCGCGTTCGGAGCATCTCGATGAACGGTCAGATGGGTGGAATCGTCGTGGGCACCTCGCAATTGACGGTCATCAACCGATACGGCGGCATCAATAATTATCGCCTTTTCCTCAAGCAGTCGCAGATCATCAATCCGTCACCTTCGATGGCCTGGGTGTTCATTGATGAGCATGGCGATTCCCTGAACGACGGTTTTTTCCGCGTGAACATGAGTTCCACCACGGTCTGGTCCGACCTGCCCGCCAGCTATCACGGCGGGAGCGGCGCTCTCTCGTTTGCCGACGGCCATTCCGAAATCAAGAAATGGTCCGACACCAGCATCAAGGACCGTCCGGTGACCAAGACCCAGTACGCTTCCGGCACGGCAACCGCGAGTCCCAACACCGATCTGCTCTGGCTCCAGGCGCGCACCACCAGCTTGCCGTAACCCAATCGAAGTCCATAATTACATCAGTCTCGTGCGCGAGCATTTCATGTCATTTTTAACTTCACGCTTTTTTCTTCGCACCCGGTGCCTCGGGGCGGGCGCTGGCATCGCGTTCTGCCTGGCGGCGACAACCTCGAACGCCCAATCCGTTTCCAACGAATTCTGGCAGGCGCAAAACATTTACCAGATCATCACCGACCGCTACTTTGACGGTGACGCGGCCAACAACAACGCCGAGGGCAATTATAGTCCAAGCGGCACCACCTCGGTTCACGGTGGCGACTTCAAGGGCATCGAGCAGAAACTCGATTACATCAAGGCGCTGGGCGTGACGGCCATTTGGATTTCGCCCATCGTGCGAAACGCGAGCGGCCAGTTCCACGGGTATGCCGGGCGTGATTTTTACCAGGTTGCTCCGCATTGGGGTTCGCTGGCGGATTTGCAGCACATGATCCAGACGGCGCACGCACGCGGGATTCTTGTCATCAACGACATCATCGTGAACCACGGCGGCGATCTTGTTTACAGCACCGATGCCGGCTACTCCGCCTTCAAAGCTCCGCCCGATGGCTACAATCTCCGTTACCGCAACGCGACCCAGTATGCCGCGCCGTTCAACACCAACGCGCTCAATCCCAATCTCACGAACCTCTTTCACAACAACGGCGCCATTCCCGATTACAACACCGAGCAACACTACGAACTCGGCGAGTTGAGCGGCCTCGACGATTTCCGCACCGAGTCGCCCTACGTGCGCTCGAACATGGCGGCGATTTACAATTACTGGATCGCGCAGGGTTTCGACGGCTTTCGCATTGATACGGCCAAGCACGTCGAGATGGGTTTCTGGCAGGAGTGGTGTCCGAACGTTCATACCTACGCGGCGACGAACGGGAAGCCGAACTTTTTCATGTTCGGCGAATGTTATGACGGCTCGGATGCCAAGTGCGGCTCCTACACCGGCACACAGGGCGGCGGTGCGTTCAAGATGGATTCCGTGGTGGATTACCCGCTCTATTTCAAGATCAACAGCGTCTTCGCCTCGGCCAGCGGGAACACCAAACAAATCGAAGACCGCTACGCCGCCCTCGCCGCCAATTACGATCCCGCCGCGCAGAACCGCCTCGTCACGTTTCTTGACAACCACGACCAACCGCGCTTCCTCAGCATCGGCGGCGCGACCGCCGACCGGCTGAACGTGGCGCTGGTCTTTCATTACACCGGACGCGGCGTCCCGTGTTTATATTACGGCACCGAGCAGGCGTTCAACGGCGCCACCGATCCGAACGACCGCGAAGACATGTTCGACGGCCAGTTCGAGCAAGGCCCGTCGCTCGGCGACAACTTCAACATGACGCATCCGCAGTTTCAACTCGTCGCCAAGTTGAACAACTTCCGCCGTCTCTACCCTGCCCTGCAAACCGGGTTGCACGTCAACAAGTGGAGCAATTCCGCCGGGCCGGGGCTGTTTGCCTACGCGCGGCGACTCGGCACGCAGGAAGTGTTCGTGGTGTTCAACACCGCTGGTTCAACGCAAGTGTTGCCCAACCGCACCACGATCTTCACGCCGGGAACAACCATCGTGAATCTCTTCGACACGAACGAAGTCCTGACCGTGACGGCCACGCCTGAAATTCCATCCATCACCGTGCCGAGCATGTCGGCAAAAATCTTTGTCGCGCAATCCAACTTGCAACCGCTCGATCCTGTCGTTGTGAACAATTCACCCGCGCACGACTCCACCACCGCGCCAACACCGACGCCCATCGTGCTGACGTTCAGCAAGCCGATGGACACCAACAGCGTTCAGAATTCCTTCCGCACTACGCCCGCTGTCAGCGGGACGTTCTCCTGGTCGCCGACTCGCGATACGATGACCTTCACTCCGGCGGGCACAGGCTTCCCCACATTGACCATGATCACCGTGCGCGTCACGAACGCCGTGGATACAGTTTCCGGCAACGCGATGTTTGCGCCCTACGAGTTGAAATACAAAACCTCGTCCGTCACTGTCGTGGATTTGATCCCGCCCACCGTGACGTTGCAAACACCCACGAACAACGCCGTGGTCGCGGGCAATGTGACAATCTCCGGCACCGCATCGGACAACATCGCCGTGCAAAAAGTAGAAGTCCGATTGGACAGCGGATCGTGGGTCACCGCGAGCGGCACGACTTCGTGGAGTTACAATTTGAACAGTTCCAATTTCCTGAACGGCCCGCACACCATCTCGGCGCGTTCGACCGACCCCTCCGCCCTTGTGTCTCCGATCAGTTCCGTCAGCGTGCGCATCATCAATCAACCCGGCGCTTACCTGCAACGCCTCGCCTGCGGCAATTCCAACAACATCACCGATTGCGTTGGCAGCCTCTGGTCGCGCGATACGAATTACACCGTCGGGGCCTTCGGCTACATCGGCGGCGGGAACGGTTACGTGAACAACTCCATCACCGGCGTGTGCGCGTCGGCGCAATCCCTCTACCAGCGCGAACGCTTCGGCAGTTTCTCCTACCAGTTCGATTGCCCCATCGGCGTGTATGAGACAACGCTGCTGGAATCGGAAACATATTGGAGCGCCGCCGGTCAGCGCGTCTTCAACGTCTCCATCCAAGGCCGGCAAGTGCTGACAAATTTCGACATCTTCGCCATCGGTGGAAAGAACCTTCCGTTGACGCGGGTGTTCACGAACTCGGTGACCAACGCGCAGTTGCAGGTGGTCTTCACGCCCGTGGTGGACAACGCCCGCGTCTCAGGAATTCAAGTTCGCAAGATCGCTGATGTGTTCAGCGACACCGATGGCATCCCGGATTGGTGGCGGCTCGGCTACTTTGGCCACGCGCTCGGCCAGTCGGGTGACAATTCCCGCGCTGCCGACGATGCTGATGGCGATGGTGCTTCAAACCTCCACGAGTATCTGGCGGGAACCCATCCGCTTGTTTCCGGCTCGGTGTTCAAGATCACGAACATCATCGTGACGAATGGTGCCAGCATCCAGGTGAGTTGTGCGACGGCCATCAATCGGACGTATCAACTCCAGAGTCGCACGAGCCTGAGTGCTGCCGCGCCCTGGATTGATGTCGGGTTTCCAATGAGTGGGACTGGGGCCGTGGTGGTGCTTACCGACTCGGGTGCGGTCACCAATGCCGCCAGATACTACCGGGTCCAATCGTTTTGAGAAGCGCTGTTGGCGAGTCCCATCCTTTGCGTCCCGGCCGCTTTGGCCTTTGCGTTAATCAGGTTCGGGGCGGGATCAGCCGTGCAGAAATTTCACCACCGCTTCCGTCCGCGAGTGGACGTGCAGTTTTTCATAAACCGTCCGCACGTAGTAACGCACGGTGTCGGTGCTGATGCCCATGTGCTCGGCGATTTCCTTATAGACGTAACCTTTGGCCAGAAGTTGCAGGAACTCGCGTTCGCCGGGGCTGAGATGCGTCCCGTGCGACTCCCCTTGGGGCTTGGAAAAAAACTGAACCACGCGCCGCGCCAGTTGTGGGGACATGGGCGAACCGCCCGCATGGACATCACGAACGGCTTCCAACAACTGCGCCGAATTGGTGCGTTTGAGCAGGTACCCGCTTGCGCCGGCCTTGAGGGAATTGAAGAGCGAGTCGCTGTCCTCATACACGGTGAGCATCAAAACTTGCACAGCCGGCATCGTCGCCTTCAACTGGCGGACACATTCGATCCCGGTCATGCCGGGCATGTTGATGTCCATGAGAACAACCTCGGGCGGTTGGCGGGGGATTTCCTCCAAAGCGATCTCGGCGCTGGCGTAGTTGCCGGCCAGTTGCAGCGATGTCGTCCGGCGGATCAGGGTCGCGAGACTCGTCCGCATGTCCTTGTCATCATCTACGATTGCCACTTTGATCTGCATAACTTTCCACCACGCCATTGGCACGCCGCCATTTGACCGGATTCGCCACCGGGAAGCAACTGCATGAATGTGCAGCGGCGTTTCCGTTGACGGAATCCACAAACCCTGGCCGCTTTCGCACGCAACATTTCAATCGGACCGATTACGCCACCGTATTTTCACTCTCAAATTTGACCAGCAACCGGACGGTCGTTCCCTGGCCGGGCGTGGTCTGCATCACCAATTTTCCGCCAACCGCCTCTGCCCGCCGGCGCATGTTTCCCAATCCATTCCCTTCCCGCACGCTTTGTGAATTGGCCGGGTCAAAACCAGCCCCGTTGTCCTGGATCACAACTTCCAACGATTCCACAGCGGCTTGCACCTGCACACAAACTTCGCTGGCCGCCGCGTGCTTCATCGCATTCGTGAGCGCTTCCTTGGCGATGAGAAAAATGTTGTGCCGCATTTCCGGCGGCAACGAACGGGCTGGCAGATTGTCCGGTAGATCGAGCCGGCAGCGGACGCCGTTGCCCTTGAACAATTCCCCGGCAAAATGCGCGATGTATTCCACGAGGCTTTGCAACGAATCACTGCCCGGTCGCACAGCCCAGACAATCTCATCCAGCGCCCGCAAAGTTTGTCCCGCGAGCCGGGAGATTTTGTCCACGTGAACTCCCGTTTGGGAATGATCATCTTTTCCCGCCCTGGCCATATCGCTCAGAAGAGAAATTCGCGACAACGACGCGCCGAGATCATCATGCAAGTCCTGGGCGATGCGCGCCCGCTCCCGCTCCAACTCCCGTGCGTGCTCCAGATGCTTGAGTTGTTGTTGCACTTTTCGCTTTTCGACGAAACGAATGGTTCCACCGACGGAAAGCAAAAGCCCCAATGCGGCCGCCCCGATGAACCACATATTTTGCCAGAAGTAAGGCATCACCGTGAGTGCAAGACTCGCTCCGGATTCGTTCCAGACCCCGTCCCCATCGCACGCAATGACGCGGAACTGATGATCACCCGGCGGCACGTAACTGTAAAATGCGGCGCGACGCCCGCCCGCATCCACCCAATCCGAATCCAATCCCTCCATTCGATAGCGAAATCGCACGCGCTCAGGCGCGGTGAAATTCAATCCGGTGTAGCGCAACTCGATCCGGTGTTTGCCGGGCGGAATCCGCAGCATCGGCGCTCCCGCCGACTTCGCTCCGGATTCCTGCCGCCGGGATTCGATCCGCGAATCGGCAGCCTGGAACGACGCGATCGGCGCGCCATCCACCATCACCTCCTCAAGGATCACTGAAGGCCCGTGTGTTACCGTATGCTTCAGAAGCGGATTGATCACCACCAAACCCTTCAGGGTGGAAAACCAGAGCAGACCGTTTTTAGCTTTCAGTCCCGCAGGATAAAATCCGCCTGTGCATTCCTCGGACAACATTCCTTCCGCCCGACCAAAGATGCGCGGATAGAGCGTGGTGGCTTTGCCCGCCGCCAATTCTTGCAGCTCGGCTTTGGACACAGCCGCAATCCCACGATTGCTCCCCAGCCAGAGGCGTCCCGTGTCGTCTTCGAGAATCTGCGAAATCGTATCGTCGGGCAGACCCTCCCTCGTCGTGAACACGGTGATGCGTCCTTCCTGCAACCGCGCCAAACCGCCACCCGCAGTACCGATCCACATCACACCCTGAGCATCTTGATGCAGGGCACGAACGACATCGCTTAACAGACCATTGGTTTTGCAATACTGGACATGCATCCGCTCCTGATACCGATTCAATCCACCGCCATCAGTTCCAATCCACATCGAGCCATCGTCACCTGGCAGAATTGCCGTGATGGGACGCGTCTGCCAGAGGTTGGTTGCAGCGGTGCGCCCGCCACTTTGCAGCCGCCACACTTCTCCCTCCCGCGTGCCCGCCCAAACGACGCCATCCCGGTCTTCCGCGAGTGAAATCACATTCAGTTCCAACAGCGTGGCCGGTTGCGTTTCCAAGAAATCCGCTTTCACATCTTCTACACGTAACAATCCCTTGCTGCTCGCCACCCAGCCGCCGCCGTGGCGGGTTGCGAGCACGGCACTGACCTGCACCTCTTCTCGCGACAAACCCGGCAAGGCCATACGGCTGAAATTCCTTCCCTCCCAGCGATAAAGCCCGTCGCTCGCCTTGCCCGCCCAAATCTTCCCCGGCGCAATTTCCACCAACCCCTGCACCGCCCCGTAGCCCAACCCTTCCTCCTGCCCCAGGGATGTAACACTCTTGGGTCGCAACTGATTCAAACCCACGGTCGTGCCAACCCACAGATTCCCTTCCCGATCCACCAGCAACGACTCGACGAAATTGTCCAACATTCCGCTGCTCGCATTGACCGCACCCAGTTTGCCGTCCTTGAACTGAAACAACCCCTCGCTCACCGACCCGGCCCAAACCATCCCATCCGGTAATTCCGCCAGCGTGTTAATGAACGGTTTGTC
>JABFSR010000264.1 GCA_013140495.1 Verrucomicrobiota bacterium | reverse complement strand
GTTGGGTGGATGTGGCCAACTCCCCTTCCGCTGTGGGTCCCGGAACCTATTTCTTCTACGGGCCGACAACGTCGCCCCAGAGGTTCTACCGGCTGTTCAAACCATAGTCCAATTCGAGCCGTTCAAGGCCGGCAGCAGCAGGCTGCCGGCCTTGCGCTGTTTTTTCCGCAAGCTGGCCCATTGGAGACAACATGAAATTTTGGAATAATTTTAGCCGCCGTTCCCGTCACGGCTTTACCTTGATCGAACTGTTGGTGGTCATCGCAATCATCGCAATTCTTGCAGCAATGCTGTTGCCTGCCCTGAGCAGGGCCAAACTGAAGGCGCAGGGCATTCAGTGCATGAACAACCACCGGCAACTGCTGCTCGCCTGGCGGATGTATATTGATGACAATGGCGACAAGTTGCCGTTCGCATACGCTCCCAATGGAGGCCCCATGGCACCCTACGCGTGGGTGACCGGGATTCTCGACTGGACAGCCAACCCCGCGAATTGGGATATCAACGCCAACATCACCAAGAGTCCCTTGTGGACGTATTGCGGCAAAAATCCCGGCATCTGGCGCTGCCCGGCTGACCAAAGCACCGTCAAAGTTGGCAACGAAACGCGGCCCCGGGTGCGGAGCATGTCCATGAGCATCTGGTGTGGCGGCAACCAGGGTACTGACGGCGGCTGGGGATCGAGCTGGCGCGTTTATCGAAAGCTTGGAGACATGACGTCTCCCGGCCCGGCCAACACCTTCGTTCTGTTAGACGAACGGGAAGACAGCATCAACGACGGTTTCTGGGTCCTGAGCATGGAGGGTTATCCGGATCCTCAGAAGACGGCGGTCATTGACTTCCCGGCGGCTTACCATGGCAACGCCGGAGGGTTGTCATTCGCCGATGGTCATTCGGAACTTCGGAAATGGGTGGATGCGCGAACCCGCCCTGCCCTCCGACATAACGGCGACATCGTCGGCAGCGTAACACCAAACAATGCTGACATTGTCTGGCTCTGGGATCGGGCCACACGGAAGAAATGATCCATTGAGGCTGTGACCTGGTGCTATGGCCACCGGAGGCGGTAGGATTGTGCGTCGTCCTTCATCACGTTCGTGACCGTAAATCTGCCACCGACGACGACGGGTTCCGGCATAACTCCGGACCACGTTGAGTTGGTCAGCGCCACACTGCTTTCCAGATTGAAACCAATCGCGTTCGTCGGCCAGGACAGGATGAGGTCACTTCCTGAGCGGGCAAAATCCAGGCGGACCCCAGCCAGGGCTACAGTTGTGTTTGCCGAGCGAATCTGGTGCGACGTTTCGCCGTCGGTCGAGTTCGCCGTGGCAAACAAGGTGTAACTGCCAGCTTGCGCGGGAAGCGTCGCGATGAGCGAATAGATGCCGTCGCCGGCCGCCAGGTCCCCGTTGATCCCATCGTCATGCAGGCCGGCTAACTCGACGTTCACCGGACCTTGAAAAAAAATCCTGGGCGCTGCGCCCGCCCACGCCGCTCCGTTCGACCACAATCGCGCCAGGAAGATCGTCGAACTGCTGGCGGTCAATTGCGATCCATTGGCCGGAGCCAGCACAACCGCTTTTCGGGCATTCGTGAACGGCGAGAACGCACCCCCCAGTTCGTGCAAGGATGTATTGGCGGCAGCGATTGCCTGGATGCCTGAGCCGTCAGTTTTGGCGAGGTAAAGATCGTATCCACCACCGCCATTCGAGGGCCGTGTGCTCGAAAATCCAACCCAGTCTGCTGCTGGAAAGGGATCAGACTCGTCAGCCGCAGTGTTCAAAGCGATCACTGGGGCGTACGTTGCGGTCGAGATCGTGTATTCGTAGAGGTTGTCATCGCTCTCCGAGATGGTGAAGAGGATGCGGGCGGGGTCGCGCCAGACGGGGTAATAACAATAGCGGGTGGTCGTTCCGCTCACCAACGTCTGCTCGATTCCGTCTGGCAGTCGCCATGCGATGTCTCCGTATCTCGTCGCGCCGACAATCGTCGTGTTCCAAAAGACGATGCGCTCATCGCCGGGAGTCGGCGGGTAATTGGGGCCGGACTTCTCGGCACCTCCCGAGGTCAGCGCATGACCGGAGGTTCCGTCCGTGTTGACCACATGGAGTTGACCATCCGATCTTTTGAAGACAATCCACTGCCCGTCGGCTGAAAACTTTGGGTCCTGGCCGAGACCGAGATCAACTAGCGGACCACCCTCGGCCAGATCGAGGATGTATATCCGCATGTTGATCCAGAGCAGCGGCTGCCCCGACGGAATGGCCATGAATGTCAACTTGGCGCCATCTGGAGAAAAATGCGGGTTCAGACAATTGCCAAGGCCAAGGCCGGATGTTCTTCGGACCACGGAGTTGTTGTTTAGATCCATCGTAAACACATGGCCATCGTCCGGGTTTACCGGTGCATGGAGCGAGTGATTGTCACTGTCTCGATGAAAAGCGATTCGTCCTGAGAGAGACAGCGGCGTTTGCAGAACCGTGAAGTTGCGATCATGACTATTGAGCCAGGTGCTTGCTCCAGGAGTGCCCGTCCAAACCGCAGCCCTCGCCGTGTAAGCGCCGTTGGTCCAGCCGGCCGGAATCGTGTACATGAACGCACCAGCGACTGTGCCCCCCGAACCAACGACAGGCGTGATCTGCCCACCCAAATCGGCCAGCACCGTCGAACCCTGCCGGATTTCCGCGCCAACGCCGAAAGTGCGCGAACTGCCTCCTGTGTTTGTCACTGTCCAGTTCAACCCAATTGTGATTCCTGGCGCCACGCCGGGAATCGGCGATACAGTAATGCCGGCACTTTGCCCACGAGCATCGGGGACGAGAAGCAACGCAATGCATCCACCTAGAATGACCCGCACCGCAAACTTTTCAACCCGCCTGACCTGCCAGATTTCTGTCATGGCTTAAAGGTTGCCAGAGTATTTACGCAAGATCGCGTTCTTGCTGAATGCTTTCTTCATGTTTGTCTTTCGCATTTTGCAACCGGCTCGCAATCGCTGCGCGTTCCCGCCCGTTCGCCCATCACCATTCGCCCATTCGCGCGTTTTGCCAACTCTGCGCCTGTCCAGCCAAGCCTGTCCAGTTCTTCGTTCAAGCGATACGAGAGAAAAGGAGTTGAGCCGGACCGGAATCCGGTTCAATCTTTGTCCCATCGCATCTCATTACCATCAGGCTGAGGCTTGGTGACAATGCGGTTTTGGAAACAGATGACTGCGGAGCATCCCGTCGAAGCGTGGTGTTCGTGAGATGTTGGCAGTTTGAAACAAACCAATCCTCAACAGAAAAAAACTATGTCAGAAAGAATTGGATTCGTCGGAGTCGGACGCATGGGTGCAAACATGGCGCGCCGGCTGAAGGAATGCGGCTATCCCATCGCCGCAGTTTATGACGTGAACACCGCCGGCGCGCAGGCGCTCGCGCAGGAACTCGGTTGCGTGGCCGCCGACCAGTTGAAGGTCGTCACCGCGCTGTCCGACGTCATCATCACCGTCGTCACGGACGACAAGGCCATGAAGACCATCTATGGCGGAGGCGGTTTGCTTGCCCGCGCCAAGGGAAAAGTCTTCATCAACTGCGCGACCGTCTCTCCGGCGGTGCATGTTTGGGTCGAACAAAAATGCGAAGCCAAGGGCGCGAACTCACTCGAAGCCTGCATGGCTTCCAGCATCAATCAGGCGCGTCAGGGCACGCTTTATCTCATGCTTGGCGGCAAACAGGAAATCTTTGACCGCGTCAAACCCCTGCTCGAAAAACTCAGCGACGAAGGAAAGTTGCTTCGTTACATCGGCACAGCGGGCAAGGCCGCGCAGGTGAAGGCGCTTGTCAACATGGTGATGAATATCAACACCGCCGGCCTTGCGGAAGGTCTCGGATTGGGCAATGCGCTCGGTCTCGATCTTGCCACGCTCCGTGAAGTCTTTTCACAGACTGGTGCGAATTCGCGTGTGTTGGCGACCGATGGAGAGGACATGGAAAAGCGCGATCACTCGTGCTTCTTCTCCGCCGCCCATGCCGCAAAGGATTCAGGCATTGCGCTCAAGCTGGGCAAGGAGCAGGGCTTGAACCTCCCGCTCGCAACAGCCACGAAGAAACAATACGACCTCATGGTGAAGGAGGGCTTTGGCGAACTCGACAAGTCGGGGATCGCGGAGTTGACCTTCAAAGGGCGGGGGAAAACAACTTCTACCCCATCATGAGTAAGAGTGCATTGTGTTCGCGCTTCATCGCGGAGGAAAAAGCGTTTAGTCGGCTTAGAAAGCTCTTTGAGTCAAAAGTCGTAAGATGGGAGTATTGGGATTGGCCAGAGTGGCATTGGGAGCCGGATTACTTTCTGGATGCAGGCCAAAAAAGCAAACACGTCACAAAGGCGCGAGCAAAGTTTGGATACGGTTACGACAAAGAAAACAAAGCCACAGTTATCCATGAATTTGATGAATTTGGTGGTTTCGGATGCGCAGATAATTTGCACTCGATGCAATTCCTGAGGTGGTCAGGAAGGAAAATTGTCGGGTCGCAGTTTCATGGAGCAACCGTTTACGCAGGAGACAGAGTTGCTGGAACGGATTTCAAATTGGGAGGTCAATTAACGGATGTCTTTGAGGTGACTCTTTCAGAGGGCCGAATTGTGAGGGTGGAGCACTTGATGGAACAAAGTTGCGATTGGAAGACTATCGAATGGGAAGGAGACAAAGTTCGGAAGGTTACCCTTGGGATGCACGGGCGGAAACCACATCAAGAGATCACTTACGACAAGAAGGGCAAAGTGATTGATGACATTGATCTTTCAGAACCCATTAAGCGCAAACCGTTGCCAAAAGGCGTCACGATGAATTCGCTGGCGAAAGAAATTCGCAAACGACTGGCCGCCGTGGTCGTCCAGACTATAACCGAAGCCAAAGTCAAAGAGCCGGCTTATTGTCTGGCCCTTAATTACGACTGCGAAGGCAATCCATTGCTGCTGCCCGAGCCTGGCATTGGTTTGGAGTCGGAGCGACAAGCAATCCTGAAACGCGGAGGTCGCGACGCAAAGCTTGACACCTGGCAACCAGAAAACTTCTCCCTGTTCGCCAAAGAAAATACTATCCTCATGGACAGAGACAAGAAGCTCGACCGGGCGTGCGACTTGTATAATCGCGAACTGGAGTACAAAGGCTCAGATGAACCCGCCCGCAAACTGATCCTCCAAGTCGCTGCGGATTTGGCAAAAGTGAACTGGAAGGAAAAATTAAACACGACTGACGATTTCATCGTTTATGCCGTGGACACGTACGGCGCGGATTTGAAAAAGAACCTGAAATTCAGCGTTCCATCGAAACAACTGGCAAAGTTGAAAGCTTCAAAGCTCATTTGAGGAATACATCTGTGTTCATTGAGTTTGGATTCTTGCTTAGGCGTCCGGGACTTGGAGTTTATCCCTTCCCGATACAAATTGTCGCGTGAGTGACGACCTGTTTCCACCCGATCCGTGGACGGGCTTTTACAATTACAGTCCGAAGGACAAGCATCGCATGCAACCACCATTTTTGGACTGCGGCAGGAAGCGAAGCGCCACGCCGCTTTCAGCCGCCGGAACGCACACAAAAAGGCGGCGTCGCCGCTACGCTCTGCCACCGCACTCCAAAATCTTTGCCGTCCCCAAGCAATGAACACGCCTGTTCCGAAACCCGTCCTGCGTCACGTCGTGAATTTGTGGACGCTTGTCTGGCATCCGACACAGGCGCGCGAGTGGACGCTTGAAAGAAAACTACGCGCAGTAAAGGACGCGGGCTTCGACGGCTTCACCACGCAACTCACACCGAAGCACGCGAAACTCGCCGATCAACTCGGCTTGATGCGGGTGGGGTATTTCGCTTCGAGCAATCCGCGCGAGTTTGCCTCATTGCTGCGTTCGCAAAAGGAAGCCGGCGCGCTGCATGTAAATGTCCAACTTGGCGATCACGACACGCCGACGCCAGTGGCAATTCGCCTCGCGCGAAAACTGATCGCCGAAGGCAAAAAGCTCGGCCTTGAGGTCGCAGTTGAAGTTCATCGCGATACCTGCACTGAAACACCGGAGAAGACCTACGCCCTCGCCGATGGCTACGAGAAGGCGACTGGCGAACTCCTGCCGATGACGTGGGATTACTCGCACATCGCAGTCGTGAAACATCTGCTCGCACCGTTCTGGCCGCGGTTGGGCGTGCGGCCGGATTTGATTCAACATGCACAGCAGTTTCATCTTCGTCCGTTCAACGGCCATCACTGCCAGATACCGGTGACCGATGGACGCGGCCACCTCACGCCAGAGTTCCTGGACTACGTTCCGTTCATGGATCAGGTCATGGAAACCTGGCTCGCCGCTGCATCGCCGGGGCGCGAGTTCATCGCCGTGCCTGAACTGGGCCCGCTCAAGATCGGCTACCGGCTGCATTCGTTCCCCAGCAGTTGGGAGGATGCAAAAGTGCTGCGCGGGCAAATCGAGAAAAGCTGGTGTCGCGCGTTGAAAACGTGGAATCATGCTTCCATGATTTCCCGGCAGCGAATCCAAGATAATTCAGGAATGCGATGAGCCGACTTGCCTTCCACCCTGCCATCGCCGGCCCGCCGCTGACGCTCGCCGCTGATGTCGAGTCGTTCTATCACCTGCCGCACGGCGAGCACGCCGGCAAGGCCTGTCAGGGCACGGCGTGTTTTGCCGCGCGCCATCTCAACCCCGCGCTGTGGGCCGAGGCGAACGCGCAGAATCCGCGCGTTTATTGTCTCGGCGAATGTTTCGCCGCGCCGGCGAAGGGGCAAACCAATCCGCGTCCGCCGGTGAAGGTTTTCTCGCGCCAAGGGATTGTGCTTGGCCGGATCGGGGCCGGCGGCGCACGCACGCTGGCGGACTACGGCAACTACGCTGCGCTCGCCAAGGCGCTCCAGCATCCGCCGGAGCAAGTTCTCGCGGCGGTCGAAGCCTCCGGCTTACGCGGACGTGGCGGCGCGGGCTTTCCCGCCGGACGCAAGTGGCGCGCAGTAGCGTCTCAACCCGCCGGGGAAAAATACGTCGTTGCCAACGCCGACGAAGGCGACGCGGGCGCTTACATTGACCGCTACCTGATGGAGGACGATCCGCATGCGCTCATCGAGGCCATGATCGTCGCAGGCTACGCGGTCGGTGCGAGCAAGGGTTACATTTACGTACGCCTCGAATATCCCCTCGCCAACTCGGTGCTGCGCGCGGCCATCGCCGAAGCGCGCGCGGCGGGTTGGCTTGGCCCGCACATCGGCGGAAAAAATTTCGCGTTTGATTTGGAAGTTTATACCGGCCACGGCAGCTATGTTTGCGGCGAGGAGACTTCCCTGCTCCGCTCCATCGAGGGCAAACGCCCCGAAGTCATGGCGCGTCCGCCGTATCCGACTGAGCGCGGGCTTTTCGACCAGCCGACGTTGCTCAACAACGTCGAGACGCTGGTCAACGTGCCTTGGATCGTAACGCACGGCGGCGAAGCCTACGCGGCGCTGGGTTTCAACAAGAGCCGCGGCACGAAGGCGCTTTCACTCAACTCGCTGTTTAACCAGCCCGGCCTTTACGAGGTCGAGTTCGGCGTCACGGTGCGGCACATCGTCGAGGAAATCGGCGGCGGCTTGCGGGGCGGCGGCAAACTCAAGGGCGTGCTCATCGGGGGACCGATCATCGGCATCATTCCACCGCATCTCATAGACACGCCGCTGGGTTTCGAGGAACTCGCCGCCATCGGCGCGGGTGTCGGGCACGGTGGCGTGGTGGCGTTTGATGAACACACGTCCATCCCGGAGTTGATGGAGCACGTCTTTTCCTTCGGTGCCTACGAGTCGTGCGGCAAATGCACGCCCTGCCGGAGTGGCAGCGGACGCGTCGAGGAAATCTTTGCCAATGCCGTCGCCGGCGACGCGACGAAAGCGGACTTGCAGGAGGGCCGCGACCTCGTCGCCGCGCTCAAACTCGCGAGCCTCTGCGGGCACGGCACCGGCCTCGCACGCTTCGCCGAGTCCATCCTCAATTACTACCCCCAGGAGATCGAGCCATGCTTCAAGTAACCATCAACGGCCAGTCGCACCAATTCCCCGACGGCCTCACGATCAATCAGGCGTTGGGCCGCATCGCCATCGAAGTGCCGACGCTTTGTCACGACGATCGCCTCGAACCTTACGGCTCCTGCCGGCTCTGCACGGTCGAGGTCAAGGGCGTGAACGGTCTCGTGACTGCGTGCAACACGCAACTTCGCGACGGATTGGAAATCCAGACGCACTCGCCCACCGTGCAGGGCGTGCGCAAGACCTTGCTCGGCCTGCTCGCGAAGGATTATCCGGTCGAGGCCGTCGCGCAGTTTCCCGACAAACAGTTCCATCGCTATCTCCGCGAATACGACGTGAAGGCCCGCGGCTCGCGCAACGCCCCGCAACCGGCGGTGCCGTTCATGAAAGACCTCACGCACCCTTACATCAACGTGGACATGACGCAGTGCGTGACGTGCTACCGCTGTGTGCGGATTTGCGAGGAAGTGCAGGGGCAATTCGTGTGGAAGGCGTGGAATCGCGGCGACCAGACGCGCATCGGGCCGGTGCGCGGCGTGACGTTGCAAGACGGCGGCTGCGTGAGTTGCGGCGCCTGCGTGGACACCTGTCCGTCCGGCGCGCTCGAAGACCTCACGCTGCTCCTGCGCGGCGTGCCGACGGACTGGACAAAGACCATTTGCTCCTACTGCGGCACGGGCTGTGAAGTGAACGTAGGCACGCGCAATGGACAAATCACGACCATTCGCCCTTCGATGGAAGGCCCGAGCAATCACGGCCACGCCTGCGTGAAAGGCCGCTACGCCTTCGACTACGTCACGTCCAAAGATCGCCCGCTTTCGCCGATGATCCGCCGCAACGGCGAATGGCAGAAGGTCAGTTGGGATGAGGTGAACCAATTCATCGCCGACAAGTTGCGCGAAGCTACAGCCAAGCACGGCCCCGACAGCATCGGCGTGTTGAGTTCCGCGCGCGGCACCAACGAGGAGAATTACGTCGCGCAGAAATTCGCGCGCGTCGTGCTCGGGACGAACAACATTGATTGCTGCGCGCGCGTCTGTCATTCGCCCACCGCCGCCGCGATGAAGATGACGCTCGGCACCGGCGCCGCCACCAATTCGCTCGACGACATCGCGCTCGCGCGGACGATCCTGGTCGCCGGCGTCAATCCGACCGAGGGGCATCCCGTCACCGGGGCGCGCATCAAGCAGGCGGCCCGTCATGGCGCGAAGCTCATCATCGTGGACCCCCGCGAGATCGAGCTGAACGAATTCGCCACGCTGCACCTTCAGTTGCACGCCGGCACGAACGTCGTCCTCTTCAACGCCATGGGCGCGGTGATTGTCGAGGAAGGGCTGGTGGACGAGGAGTTCATCCGCACGCGCCTCACGGAGTTCAACGAGTATCGGGAATTCATCCAGCAGTTCGCGCCCGAGAAGGTGGAAAGCATTTGCGGTGTGCCGGCGGCGAAGATCCGCGAGGCTGCGCGTCTCTACGCGACCAACAAACCCTCCCTCTCTGTCCACGGCCTCGGCATGACCGAGCACATTCAGGGTACCGAGGGCATCATGGCGTTGGTCAATCTGGCGCTTATCACCGGCAACATCGGCAAGCCCGGCAGCGGGATCAATCCGTTGCGCGGCCAGAACAACGTGCAGGGCGCGCCGCACATGGGTTCCGAACCCAAGCTGCTCGCCGGGTACGTGCCAATCACCGAGGCGCGGGGACGCTTCGAGGCCGCGTGGCAAGTTCCGATTCCGACGAATCCCGGCATCAACATGATCGAAATGATGGATGCCGCCGTCGCCGGAAAGTTGAAAGTGCTGTGGTCCATCGGCTACGACATCGTGATGACGAACCCGAACATGCACTACACGCGCCGCGCGATGGAGAAGCTCGACCTCGTCATCGTTCAAGACATCTTCATCAATCAAACAGCGGAGGAATTCGGCAACGTGTTTCTGCCCGCCGCGAGTTCGTTCGAGAAGGACGGCACCTTCATGAACGGCGAGCGCCGCCTCCAGCGCGTGCGCCAGGCGGTGCCGCCGCAGGGCGAGGCGCGGTCTGATTGGAAAATCGTTTGTGACATCGCCAAACTGATGGGCAAAGGCGAACACTTCGCCTACCAGTCCGCCGAGGAAATCTGGAACGAAGTCCGCTCGCTTTGGCCCGAAGCCGCTGGCATCAGCTACACGCGCATGGACAAACTCGGCGGCCTCCAGTGGCCGTGCGTCGACGAAAACGATCCCGGCACAGGAACGCTGCACACGGATCACTTCACCCACGGCAGGACCACTGCGCTGCGCCGCATCGAATACGTCGCGCCGCCGGTGCTCACGTCGTCGGAGTATCCCTTTCTCCTCACGACCGGGCGCAACCTGTATCAATACAACGCCGCCACGCAGACTAATCGCACGCCCAACGGCACTCTGCACGCCACCGACTATCTTCAACTTTCGCCTGCTGACGCCAGCAAGCTGGGCCTGGCCGACGGTCAGGCCGTCCGACTGAGGAGCGAGCAAGGTTCGGCGGAATTGCCCGTGCGAATCAGCGACCATGTGAAGCCCGGCGAGGTTTACACGACCTTCCACTCCACCCGAGTGTTTCTGAACCAGATCACCACCTCGCACCGGGACCGTTACACCAAGACGCCCGAATACAAAGTCACCGCCGTGCGCATCGAGAAACTCGAACCCGCCGCCGCGAAGTGATGAATCCAGTTGACGACAGCGCCGCCTCGAGCGCCACAAAGATTGAGATTGTGCGGTGGAAAGCTGGCCAGGCCACGGCCAGCACCGACCAGGTCGCACGCGAGGAGCCGCTGGAAATCCGCGTGCGTGGCCGCAGTGTGGCGGTGACCATGCGCACACCGGGTCACGACCGCGAACTGGCCGCAGGGTTTTTGCTCACCGAGCGCATCATCCGGAAGCGTAAAGATCTCGTGGACATTGCGACGTGTCACGCGAGTTTGCAGCCGCGAAACACACTGGATGTTTTTCTACGGTCCGGAGTCGAGGTGGATTTTGCGCGATTGACCCGGCACGTTTTCGCCACGTCCAGTTGTGGACTGTGCGGCAAAGCGTCCATCGAATCCGTGAAGCAACATTTCCCGGCGGTGACTTCACCAGTCACCGTGTCTGCAACGATGCTCGTTCAATTGCCAGATCGCATGAAAGGAGCACAACAAACTTTTGCAATGACTGGCGGATTGCACGCGGCGGCCATTTTCGACGCCAAAGGTCAATTGCTTGTCCTGCGCGAGGACGTGGGTCGCCATAACGCGGTGGACAAAGTGCTGGGCTTTGGCTTTCTGGAAAACAAGCTGCCGCTGGATTTTCACATCCTGCTGGTCAGTGGGCGGGCGTCGTTCGAGATTCTTCAAAAAGCCCTGGCCGCGCGGATTCCCGTGGTGTGCGCCGTCTCCGCGCCATCCAGTCTGGCTGTGGAATTCGCGCGCGAATGCGGACAGACTCTGGTGGGGTTTCTGCGCGGCGAGACCATGAATGTCTATGCCGGGGCGAATCGCATCGTCCGAAATTCCACCATCAAGCGTACTCGCGTTGCTTGATTTCGCCGAACGCTTGCAGCAGGGCAACGCACTCAGTCAGTCGTCTGGGAAGGGGCGGTTTGAAAAGGACTGGCCTGACGCGGCGTCCCGCTGTGGAAAATCGCGGTTGACCGATTCGCGGTTTTGCCTAACCTCCTCGGCGTCACATTAACCAAAAACTGATTACACCTATGGCAAAAATTGTACCTCTGATTAGTTCCGGCGTTGCAGGCCCGCTCGGCGTTTTGCATCTGCCACGTCTCTGGCTCAAAGTCTCGCTCGAAGCCCGCGGCAAGCTGGCGGACGGCTACCCGGGCATCGGCAAGGGCTATGACATGATGGTCTGCTCCGCGCTGAACCTGAATCCTGACGCGGTAAAAAAGTTCATCACGGATTCAAAGCCCAACTATCCTCAATTCGAGGCATGGATCAAGAAGCAGCCCGGCGTGAAGCTCGACAAGGCTACGATCCACAAGCTCAACGTATCCATTCAAGGCTACATTCATGACGAAGGCACGTGCAGCGGCATCCTCAAGGCGAGCGGCATCTCGGAAGCCAGCTCGGTCTGCCCTGATGCGATCAACCTGAACAATCTGGATGATTGGCAGGAGTTTCATGCGGCAGAGTTGAAGTAAGCCGCCTGTCTGTTCTCCGCCGGCGTGAGACACAACGTTTCACGCCGGCATTTTTGTTTTCAGACTCAAGAAACGCCTTGGCCCACGACTCCGTAAGATTGCGCGAGTTTTACAATCGCCAGCACGTTCACAGTCGCCTGGGGAACAAAGGTGCTTGTCTCCACATACTCCGGCAATTTGGAACCATCCGCGCTGCGCTCCGAACAATGATCATTCTCTCCCCACGGCCCCAGACCATCCAGCGTAGGCACGGCATCCCAGATGAGATTGCCATCGCTCAACCCGCCGCGCTCCTGCACGTTCATCGGGCAACCGATCTCCTCACCTGCGGCGCGCCAGAATTCAAACAACCGGTCTGTCCCGGCGTTGCGCGGCCACGGCCGGCTCTCGGTTAGAATCTCCACCTTGATCTCGCACGGGAAACGATCTGTCTTCGCGCGAACGTCGCCCGGGCCGGTCAACGCGAGCATTGCTGACTTCGCATACTGATACACTTCTTGCGTGAACGCGCGGAATTCACCCTCGATCACGGCCTCATGCGGCACACGGTTCAACACCGTACCACCGGTGATCGTCGCCACGTTCACAGTCAGATCGCGCGAGTAATCCGTCAGTGCGGCAATGCGTTCAACGATGCGTCCAGCCTGGACGATCGCATTGACACCATGCGGATGGTTGCCACCGGCATGGGCACCACGACCACTCACCGTCACGCGCCACGCAGCGCGGCCCTTTCTTGCAACCACCTTCAGATGCTCGATGCCGAGCCTCCCTTCTGCTTCAAACACCAGCGCCGCGAGCGTGTCCACGTCAAACTCCGCGCGGCAAACATCCCCGAAGTCGGCTGAAAAACATTCTTCGGAGGAATTCCAGATCAACTTCCATGTGATGCCATCGAATATTTCCTTCGCGTGTTCGCGCAAGGCGGACAACACAAGCCACATCATTGCCGTGCCGCCTTTGATGTCATGTGTGCCGGGTCCAAAAATGCGATCACCTTCCACAGACCAGTGAAAGTTGTTCCGTTTCTCTTCCTCGGGTGGAAAGACCGTATCCAAATGCGAAATCAAGGCGATGCTTTTGCTCGAACGCCCTTGCCGTGTAAGGACCAGATGATCGCCGTATGCCGGGTTAACCGATGGGACGTATTTCGAAACGAAACCGAGTGGCGCAAACGACTCGGCTGTCACCGCCGCCAGCTGGTTCACACCTTCGCGATTCGTGGTGAAGCTGTTTATCTCGACCATTTGCCAAAGCAGTTCGATTGTCGCCGGCATTCGGGCGGCAAGAAGTGATTCCAAGGTGGTGTGGTCTGACATTGTGTGAGGTTCAAAAGGTCGGGCTGCGAGGTCGATTTTGTGAGAATTGGAAACTCGTTCCACTGAACAGTTTATTTGCGCACAGACTTGACGTGTTTTCCTCGAATTTTTTCCGTGTTGAACTCCCACAGCAGCCAGTCGTCATCAGGCACGAATTTGTTCAGCTTGCTGTCCCACTTCTTCGGCAGACGATGGTTGAGCTTTTCCACAAACGGCAGCAGCGGTCGTTTCGGAGGATAAAGTTTCTCGTGCCGGTCAATCGGGATTTCCTCCGTCCATTTGAAGCGCTCGCGGTAACGCGCAAAACCGAAGCCGTCGAAAAAGTTTTCGCCTCCAACCAGCGGAATGTACCAGAGGCTCGGAATGGCGCGCGGGTTTTCCTTGATCGGGATTTCGGATTCCAGCCGCTTGAGGAGTGCCGCGCCGCGCACATCGCCCTTTAGATGCTCACGAAGTTCGTGCAGCGCAGGAAACACAATCGGCGGGCTGACGAACAGCACGGGCTTGTGTTGCAACGTCGCCATGATGATCTCGTGCGGCGTGCCGACACTGTAAATGTTTGTCGGGCAGTACGAGATGGTGAAGTCGCTGGTATCCACCATGCGAAGATCAATGTGAAGTGTCTCCCAGAACTGTTTCGCACACCACGACCGCGCTTCCGCGCCTTTCCTGCCTCCGGCGTAGGTCCAGCGCGTGCGGATGCGGTCGCCACTTTTTTGATCCTCGCGTCCGTACTCGTGCAATCCCCGGACATCCGGTTTGAACCACGGATCGAACACAGTCACACCCATGACCTGAAGGAACTCGCTGACACGATTGCGCCAGCCGAATTGCTTTTCCACATCCCGAGAAGCCACGAAATCCATCGGGCCGGAAAGATACACTCGCGCACCTTGAAGCAAACTTTGCTTTCGTTTGGGTTGTGCCATCTCCGGATGCTATGTCCCGACGAATTTGGATTCAAGCCATGAAACCCGTGAAGTCGGGGGGCGCGTCGGTTCATGGCCCTGGCTGAAGATTGTGAAGCTGCGGATGCCTTCAATGAGTTGGCACCCAGCCTTTGCCTGGAACAAATTCCCGGCTGCCGGAATCAGATTTGCAGCCCGGCAACGTGAACAACACAACCAAAACAAAAAACAGAAGCAGAATGGTTTTCATGTTGTGAGTTTAATCGAAGTTGTCGTGACGGCAAGCATGGTGCATTTTGGAATCGCGATGCGGGACAAACCACCATTTCTCAAAGGCCAGTTGCTGCTGGATGGCGGCGCGCTGCAAGGGTCCTTCTTCCACCATGCTGTCGTGCTGATCTGCCAGCACGATGCCGACGGAGCATTTGGCCTGGTGCTCAACCGCGCCTCGGACAAGACGGTGGGTGATTCCCTCGTGGCCGATCTGCCTGAGATGTTGAAGCAAAGCACGCTGTTTCTGGGCGGCCCGGTGCAACCCACGGCATTGAGCTTTTTGCACTCGGATAATTTTTTGGCGGACGCGAACGTGCTGCCCAATCTTGGCATCGAACACTCGCTGGACGCACTGGTGGACCTCGGCGAATCATTTTCGCCCGAGAAAAAGATAAAGCTCTTTACCGGTTACGCAGGCTGGAGCGCCGGACAGCTTGAAAGTGAGATGAAACGCAAGGCGTGGCTTACGCACCCTGCTTCACTTGATCTGGTGTTTGATACCCCGCCGGAAAAAATCTGGCCCGCCATTCTGCGGCAGAAGGGAGGCTGGCAAAACAAGCTCCTCTCACAGTCTCCTGATGATTTGTCGTGGAACTGACTCAGTGCTTTGATGGGTTACTTTGCCCGGACAGCTTCCTCTCGCCGCCATGTTCGTTCACGCTTCTTCGTCTCGGCCACCAACAATTCCTCAGCCGACCACTTTCGTCGGCTGGCGTATTGAGTCAGATCAAATAATTGCTTCGCGACCGAGGCTTTGTTGCGTTTTGGCCCGGCGGATTCTTTGACGAGCAGTTGTGCCTTGCGCGCCTTCTTCAAGAGTTTTTCTGCGCGCAACAACGCAGGCAGATGTTTTGGAATTCCATCAAGCGCGGAGGGCCGTTCGTGCCGCGTGCCTTTCTTTTCGGCGTGCTTGATCTTTTCCCAGTTCGCCCATACTTCATCCACGTCCTTCACCTTCACCTTTCCGAACACGTGAGGATGACGACGAACAAGCTTGTCCACGAGATGACGCGTGACCTTTTCGAAATCGAACGCCCCGCGCTCCTTCGCCAACTGGCAGTGGAAAACTACCTGAAGCAATAGGTCTCCAAGTTCCTCGGCCATCTCGTGATCGTCGCCGGCCTCAATGGCATCAATCAATTCATAGACCTCTTCAATCGCGTGTCGGCGCAGCGTCATGTGGTTCTGCTCGCGGTCCCACGGGCAGCCCTTGGGCGAGCGCAGCTTCGCCATGACACCCAACAAATCTTCGATGTCAGGTTTTTGTTTCATTCAAACCAACCGCGAATGGACACAGATGAATGGGAAACGGAGTTGACGCGAATTGCGCGAATGAACGCGAATTCAGACCAGGCCTTTTCAATTCGTGATAATTCGTGCAATTCGTGTCAAAGGCTCTTGATCCGTGTCCTTCCGTGTTCCCCTGTGGTTAACAACATGTTTTGTTTCACAGAATCACCAGGTCATCCCGGTGCACGAGTTCCACGCGGGCTAGCGTGCGGCTGCGGATTTCTTCGGCGTTGAACTTCGCAATGCCGCGTGCAAATTCAGTTCCGTCCAGGTCGCAGATGCGCACCACGTCGCCTGCGGCAAAACTGCCTTCACATCGTGAGACACCGGGCGGTAACAGACTCTTGCCCGCCTCGCGCAATGCTTTCTTCGCGCCATCATCCACGAACAATGCGCCTTTTGGATGATGGAAAAAGGCGATCCACCGTTTTCGCCCTGTGAGCTTCGTGGTTTGTGGAACAAATAACGTTCCTTCGTCCTCACCAGCCAGGATGGATGCGAGCGTTGTCTTCTTTCGTCCTGAAGCGATCACCAACGGGATGCCGGAGCGGACCACAATCTTTGCGGCCTCGATCTTGGATTTCATTCCACCGACAGCAGTGGCACTGTCCGTTCCGCCTGCCATGCCTTCGATTGCGCCGTCTATGGCCTCGATAACAGAAATGGTGCGGGCGTCGGTTTTGCCAAAGTTTTCAATCACGCCATCCACCGTTGTGAGGATGACGAGCAAATCCGCGGGCAAAAGCGTGGCAACAAGAGCGGAAAGCTTGTCGTTGTCGCCGAATTTGATTTCGGTGAACGAAATGGCGTCGTTCTCGTTGATGATGGGCACAACGCCTCTGCCAAGCAACGTAACGAGCGTATTGCGGGCATTCAGGTGGCGCTCGTGATGTTCCAGGTCTTCGTGTGTGAGCAACACCTGGGCGACACCGAGTTGATGACGTCCGAAAAGATCGGCATAGATGGCCATCAACAGTGGTTGACCGACCGCAGCACACGCTTGAAGCTCGGCGAGCTGCGATGGGCGGCGTTCATAACCCAGAGCTCCCATGCCCGCGCCGACCGCGCCACTGGTGACGAGCACCACCTCTCGTCCTGCTTTGCGCTGCGCGGCGAGCTGCGCGACCAGTTGTTCCAATTGCGCTGGATCAGGCTGCTTGCGGCTGTCCGTGAGGACACCCGTGCCAACCTTGACCACGATGCGGGAAATGTTTTTCAGCAACTCGGAACGCACACGCTGTTTCGTAACAGGAACTCCCGGGAGTGTCGAGGCGGTTGTCGGAAGCGAGTGTGACTAACACTGCCGTTCGGCGCGATCTGTCGAGAGTTGGAGTTCAAGCTTTAGCTTGTTCCCATCTGCCAATCGCAGCCCTGACAGTTGACCCACCTTTCAAAGCCTGTCGCTTCTGCGCGCCGCCCACGCGCAAAGCCAGAACACCAGCGGAAGCACAGAAGGTTCCGGCACAGCCGTGACTGTAAAAAGAAAATCCTCCTCATACGGAAACTGCAACAAGTACGGACCACTCGGGGTCATATTGTAAGGTTCGCCGCCCGCGTAGCCGCCCATGGTGAATCCCCAAAAAAAATTGTTATGCGTCGTGGTGCCAAAAGTGCCCGGGACATCCACAGAGAACGCGTACTTTTGTGAAGCCTCCAACTGGATGCCGAAGCTGGAAAAATCCGCGGTCAAATCAATCCATCCATAATTCCCCGGCAGCGGCGGTGGGATCGTCAGAATGGTGGTGGGAACATTCACGGAGGCGATCACTTGCGCAGCGGGCAATCCGGCAGGGGTGGTGTTGCGAAATTGAAATGTGTAAAACGAAGGCAGCCCGGTTTGCGGCGCAAAGAAACCAGCTCCGATGCTGAACAATGTTCCCCCACTCGTCGCGGTGAAAGTCTGCGTGTAAGGATACCCGACCGTAACTCCACCGGTGTTCCCGTTTTGGTAATCATAGTCCGATTGGGCCACAACCTGCGGTCCTGGCGGCGTCAGATTGATATCTGCTGCGGAAATTGGGCGCGCAGTGCCAGACGAAAGCAGAAAAACTGCGAAACCTGTGGTCGCAAGCGAGGGTTTCATTGGCGCGAACCTAATTTCGCTACACAGCGGCTTCAAGACAATTCGGAAAGAGGATGGTTCTTGGTATTGTTCACTGATGCGCCTTCACCCCAACTTGTCCCTCAGCGTCTCCGCAATTTTCAAGAAGGCCTGCCCCGCCGGTTTGTCTGGTCCTGAAACCACCACGGGCACGCCACGGTCGCCGCCTTCGCGGATTTCGGTGAAGATGGGCACTTCACCAAGGAACGGGATTTTCAATCGCTCCGCTTCCTTGTGGCCGCCGCCGTGACCAAAAATTTCAATCCGGTCGCCGTTCGGCGCGATGAAGTAGCTCATGTTCTCCATAATGCCCAGGATCGGCACGTTGACCTTTTCAAACATCCCGATGCCTTTGCGCACGACGCCGAGCGACGCTTCCTGCGGCGTGGTGACGATGACGCCGCCATCCAGCGGCACGGTCTGGCAAAGCGTGAGTTGCGCGTCTCCAGTGCCGGGCGGCATGTCCACGAGCAGATAGTCCAGTTCGCCCCAGTCCACCACGGTGATGAACTGCTGGATCGTGCGTTGGATCATTGGCCCGCGCCAGATGACGGGTTGATCGTCGTTCAAAAGGAAGCCCATGCTCATCAGCTTCACGCCGTGGCTCGTGGGCGGAACCATTTTTTCTTCCTCGTTCAAGCCGGGGCGTTGATTGATTCCCATCATCAGCGGAATGCTCGGGCCATAGATGTCGCAGTCGAGCAGGCCGACGCGCGCACCGAGATGGCGCAAGCCACAGGCAAGATTCACCGAGGTTGTGGATTTGCCGACGCCGCCCTTGCCGCTGGCCACCGCCACGATGCGCTTGATGCCCGCCACGCGATTTTGATTCGCAAAAGGATTTGGTCCTCCCGTGGTCGGTGTCGCGCCGCCTGCGGGCTGCCGGACGTCCACATGAACCAGCTTTACTCCGGGCAATGCTTTTATCACACGTTCGCTCTCCGCCTTGATCTGCGAGGCGGCGTCTGCGTTTGCGGACGTGAGTTGCAGGGTGACACTTACCGCGCCTTCGTTGGCGGCAACGTCCTTGATGAGACCGAACGAAACGATGTCGCGCGAATAGCCGGGATACTTCACGGCTTTGAGCGCTTCTTTGATTTGATCAATGGTCAGCATGATTCAGGGTCGGGAAATTAGTTTCAAGGCGCGGTCGTGGCAAGCGCAGGGTTTGTCGCCGATGTCATTGAAAAACATTCTGATTGCGTCTGCGGCGTTTCTTCGTTCTTTTTGGTGGATGAAAATGAAGACTTGGCGGGAGAATTTGACCCTCGCCAACACCTGGACCATAGCCCGCGGCAGTACAAAGGAACTCCAGGTGTCTCTGGTGGAACTCTCCCATCCTGATGGAACCTCCGGGCTTGGCGAAGCCGCTCCCATTTCGCGTTACAACGAAACGCTCGATACCGTGGAGGCTTTTTACGCCAAAGTGGACGCCGCCAGGCTTTCGTTCGATGACGTGCCGGCCAGCATGGCCTATCTCGAATCAGTTGCGACCGCAAACATGGCTGCCAAATGCGCCATCAACATCGCCTTGATGGATGGCGCGGCCAAACGCGCCCGAAAGCCTGTCCATGATTTTCTCGGTCTCGGCTTCAGGGAGAATCACCACGTCACTTCGTTCAGCATCGGCATTGATACGCCGGAAATGATCTACAGGAAGGTCGTGGCGGCGGCGGATTATCCGGTTTTGAAACTCAAGGTGGGCGTGCCCGATGATGTGGCTATTTTGCGGGCTTTGCGTAATGCCGCCCCGACGAAGCCCGTGCGCGTGGATGCCAATGAGGGGTGGACTTCCAAAGAACTCGCATTGGAACGCATTCAATGGCTGGCGCAGGACGGGCACATCCAGTTCATCGAGCAGCCCATGCCTTCAAAGACTCCGGTCAGCGACCTGGTCTGGTTGAAGGAACGCTCGCCCCTGCCGATCTTTGCCGATGAATCCTATCATCAGGTCGCCGACGTGAAACACTGCGCCGAATGTTTTCATGGCGTGAACGTGAAGCTCGTCAAGACGGGTGGCATCAGCGGTGGGTTTGCTGCGTTGAAAGCCGCACGGGCTGCGGGATTGAAAACCATGATTGGCTGCATGATCGAGACAAGCGTGCTGATCAGTGCCGCCGCGCATCTGGCGGAGTTGTGCGATTTCCTGGACGTGGATGGAAACATCCTGACGACCAACGATCCCTACGAGGGAGTGACGGCGAAGAAGGGGATTCTTTCGTTTGCGGCGGCGAAAGAGCGCAGCGGACTGTGCGTCAGCAAACGGTGATCAATCCTCACGCAGTTGCTTCAACGACCCAAGCTCAACGCATGGTTAGCGAACCAACCACTTCCGAAGTGGAGCAATGACGTAA
This sequence comes from Verrucomicrobiota bacterium, assembly GCA_013140495.1. Lineage (GTDB taxonomy): Bacteria > Verrucomicrobiota > Verrucomicrobiia > Limisphaerales > JADLHS01 > JADLHS01. Next base: position 30,610 of record JABFSR010000264.1, on the reverse strand, counting down.
GAAACTTTTCAGTCATGACGCGTCTCTTGTGTTCGGGTCGTTTTTGTTTTTAGTTGGTGGTGGCGGACGGTCGGCACCGTACCCCGGCCTGCCAATGGTGCTCTGTATAGCCCGTGGGTTAGCTTGGGGCCGCAGCCGCCGTGCAAGTCACTGGTGAGAAGTCTGACGTTAGCGCGTCTGACTTCATCCCGTTCAGGAGATTGCTCACTTGCTCTTCGACGCTGCGGGCCTCCCGCCCGCCATCAACCCTTAACCAAAGGAACTGTATGGCTCCGCGTCCCAAAGGCAATCCGCCAAAATCAAAATCCTCACATCCCCAATCCCTTCACGTCCTCCATCCGCACGCCGCCGGCATTGATATCGGCGCACGGGAGATTTACGTCGCCGTGCCACCGGACTCATGCACCGACAACGTCCGCAGCTTCCCCACCTTCACCGAAGACCTGCTCGCCTTGCGCGATTGGTTGCGGGAATGCCGCGTCACCACCGTGGCCATGGAGTCCACCGGGGTCTATTGGATTCCGCTCTTCCAAATCCTCGAGGCCGCCGGGATCGAAGTCTGTCTGGTCAATGCGCGCCACTGCAAGAACCTGCCCGGGCGCAAGACCGACGTGCAGGACTCTCAATGGTTGCAACAACTCCACACCGTCGGCCTGCTGCGAGGCAGCTTCCGGCCCGCCGACCAGGTCTGCGCCGTGCGCGCCATCCTGCGTCATCGCGACTCCCTGGTGCGTGGGGCCGGGCGTTGCGTCAGCCATCTGCACAAGGCGCTCACGCAGATGAACGTTCAACTCCACCATGTCATCAGCGATCTGACCGGCGTCACCGGCCTGGCCATCCTCACCGCCATCCTCGCCGGTGAACGCGATCCGCAAAGGCTCGCCGCCCTCAAAGATCATCGCATCAAAGCCAGCCGCGATGTCATCGCCAAAAGTCTGCGCGGGGACTGGCGGCCCGAACACCTCTTCACCCTAAAGCAAACCCACACGCTCTGGCAACAACACCAGAGCCTCATCGCCGAATGTGACGAGCAGATCGAGGCGCTGCTCAAGACCTTCGACTCGCGTGTGGATGTCAAAGCCGCGCCGTTGCCGCCCGCCCGGACAAGTCACAAGAAGGCGCAACGCAACGAACCGCAGTTTGGGGCGCGGGAGCAATGTTACCGCGTGCTGGGCGTGGACCTCACGACCGTGCCCGGTTTCCAAACCCCGACGGTGCTGGTGCTGTTGTGCGAACTGGGACCGGAGTTTGCCGGGAAGTTCCCGACCGCCAAACATTTTGGCAGTTGGCTGGGACTCTGTCCGGACAACCGCATCACCGGCGGCAAGATTTACAGCGTGCGCACCCGCGACGTGAAGAGCCGGGTGGCCGAGGCCTTGCGCCTGGCGGCCCAAAGCCTGCACCGGGCGGAGAATTACTTTGGGGAGTTATACCGGCGCTGGCGGGCGCGGTTGGGCAGTCCCAAGGCCATCACCGCCATGGCGCACAAACTGGCGCGAGTGCTGTGGCATCTGCTCAAGTTCAAACAACCCTTCAATCCCGAAGTCTTCGCCAAGGAGGAAGCCAAAATGAAACGCAAGAAGCTCCAACGCCTCCACAACATGGCCGCAGACCTTAACTACCAACTCGTGCCTCAACCCTGAAAACCAGCACCTTACACGTCTAGTTTCTCAGGAGGCGGTAAAAATGTCATCAACCTAAATAAATCTGGTACATCTACTTGGCATCTCGACTCGAGAACAACAAACCAAGTCCAGCAGTAGTAATGGCAGCAAGCACACCAAACGACACCAATGATCTTGTGTGGGTGCCAAAGACGGTCGGATTTGAGTTGTATGCAATGCCCCACAAGCCGACAAATATCAAACCAAGGGCAACCATTGTCTTCATAAATGTGTGATGCCGCCTAACGTAGAAAGCTGAGCCACCGCCGACTCGCGACGTGAACCGCGACAGCGGAACTGCTAGCGCCAACCGGCTTTAGATGCGCTTGTTTATCCCACATAAATCAATCATCCTTCTTAAGCAATCTGCGCCGACGCACAAGCAACAATACCAATGAAAGAATGCCCGTGATCAAAGGCAATGGAAGCCAAAAACACAAAAATACTCCGAGTTGGTCCGCGTAAAACAAAACCAGTGATGTAAAAAAACATCCGCCAGCTATGGGCAATGTCGCAATCACCAGAGCCCATCTATTGCCATCCTTAGCATATACCAACCCAACCATCGCCAATAAAAGCAACACTGCTGGAACTAAAACCAATAATTGCATTAGCCCACCAAAATCTGAAGCGAACATAGGCGTGTATTTCATCTCGATTTGGTGTGGCCTGCCTGTGATTTAACGACGGAAAACTATTACCAATGAGCAGGCTTATTTGCATTGGTTGCGTCATTACATGGCCTCACTCGGATAAATGGCGAAAATCTCACCAACATTCACTCTCCGCTAACTCAGCCTCATCGGCATCACCACGTAAAGGAACGGCCCGTTGATCTTGAGCACTCCAGGGCTGAGTTCGTCAATCAACTCGATGAAAACCTCGTCGTTCGGCAGCGCGTTCAGCGGGTCAATCATGTATTTCGGATTGAACGCAATGGACATTTCCTTGCCTTTGTAGTTGACCGCCATGCTTTCGCGGGCTTCGCCGACTTCCGGAGAATTGGCAGTGATGGCAAGGTTGTTTTTCCCGAAGGTGAGTTTGACGGAGTTTGCCTTTTCGCTGGTCATGATCTCCGCCCGGCGCAGTGCATGGAGCAATTCTTCACGAGGGATGGCAATGCGTTCCTTGGTCTCTCCAGGAATGACCTGACGATAGTTGGGATAATTGCCTTCGATCAGCTTGGTGACGATGTTGATCAAGAATCCTTTTTCGTCCTTGAGCGAAAACTCCGCCTGATTCTCGGCGTATCGGATCGAAACCTCGCCCTTATCCTGAAGCAGCCGGCCCAACTCACCGACAGCCTTCGCCGGAATGATGAACTCTCCCTGGTCGCTGTCAGCAATGTCCACTTCCTCGTCCACCAACGCGAGCCGCCGCCCGTCAGTGGCCACGATGGTCATTTTATGATCTTTCAGGCTGATAAAAATGCCGTTGAGGACGTAGCGCGCTTCATCGCTTGAAATGGCGAAGGAAGTTTTCTTCAACATGGAACGGAAAGTTTCCTGCGAAATAACCACCTTCTTATCCTCCTTGAACTTTGGGATCGGTGGAAATTCCTCTGCTGCCAGTCCGTGAATTCGATAAAACGAAGCTCCAGACCGGACGCTGCATACGTTCTTGTCGTCCACTTCGAGTTCGATTTCTCCAAGCGAAAGTTCCTTTGCGATGCTGAACAGTTTCTTAACCGGGATGGTTGTTGATCCGGGAGATTTCACCTTGGCCTCGACAGAACAGGAAATCGTCACATCCAGATCTGTGGCGGTGAACTCCACCCTGTCGCCCTTGGCGTGGATCAGGACGTTTGAAAGAATCGGCAGAGTGGTTCTCGTGCTGACGACGTTCTGAACGGCCTGGAGACCTGCGATGATCTGCTCTTTCGCTATGGTGAGATTCATGTGTGCTTAATAGATGATTCTTTTTTAGATAAAAACTATCAGTATTAAGGTGTGTGAACAACACCCACAACTTAATGCTTCAATGTCCGCCAATCACTTGCAGTCAAAGCAAACCGGAAAGACTTCCGGGATGCCAGCCAAAAAGTAAAAACTTGTCAATGTTGTTCACAATACCAACAGTCCGCTCACATCAATTCGTTGCTCTATTCGCGACGTTGTGAACGAAGGATCACTTCAGGAATCAACCTTTCAACATGTTCAACTTCTTCAAGGGTTGTTTCCCTGCCGATCGAGAATCGAACCAAGGAATTTGCCATGTTCCTGCCAAAGCCGAGTGCTGAAACAACATGAGATGGCTCCAACGAGCCGGCAGAGCACGCAGAACCGCTGCTGGCGCAGATTCCTTCAAGGTCAAAGTTTGCAAGAAGCGAAATGCTGTCGGCACGTTCCACCAGAAATGAAACAGTGTTGCAGAGCGAAGAATCGCGCGGGCTGATCAGCTTCGAGCCATTTACAGATTCAACCGAAGTAGCGAGTAGCTGTGTAAAAGCCGAGAGACGCTCCTTCTTAAAAACAGGAGTTTTTACAAACCTTTCAATCCCCTCCACCAAGCCGATGATACCAGCCAGGTTTTCCGTGCCGGCTCGGCGTTCGTTTTCGTGGCCGCCGCCAAAAAGAATAGGATCAGGAAGCAGTGGAGAGCGGATGTAGAGAAGACCGGCACCTTTTGGTCCGTGAAACTTGTGCGCGCAAACAGAAACCAGATCGGCATTGAACTGTTCCATTCCAGAAACAGCCTCTTTACCGAACCATTGAACCGCATCCGTGTGGAACACCACGCCTCGCTCGCGGCAAATCGCCCCCAACTCAGCCACAGGCTGGATGGTTCCAATCTCATTGTTGGCCGCCTGAACCGAGACAAGGATGGTGTAGTTCTTGATGGCCTTCTTAAGGCTTTCTGCAGAAACGCGGCCTTCCCCATCCACAGGCAGAACAGTGAGTTCAAATCCTTCCTTCTTGGCCAGATACTCGAACGCATGCAACCCCGCGTGATGTTCCACTGCGGATGTAATGATGTGACGGCCTTTATCCCGAAGCATCCGGGCAGTGCCGAAGATGGCGAGGCAGTTTGACTCCGTTCCACCACTGGTGAAGATGATTTCACTCGGTTTCGTGCCAAGCGCCTTTGCTGTGCGATCCCGCGCATCATCCAAGGCAGCACGCGCCCGCTGGCCGACGTGATGAACGCTCGAAGGATTGCCCCAAACTTCGCCGAGGAATGGCAGCATGGCATCCCGCACTGCCGGATCAAGCGGAGTGGTCGCGTTGTAATCGAAGTAGATGGTGCGTTGCATGGCTAGTAAATCGCGGTTTCGCTCTGAAATCCAGGAGGAGGCGTGGCAGCATTGGAAAAACGATCTTCTGACCACGGATCAGCAGTGTTCGAATAACCTCGCAGCTCCCAAAAACCAAGAATATCGCGATCCATGAAGGTGATCTCGCGGATGAATTTTGCGCCCTTCCAGGCGTAGCGCTTGGGAATGATCACACGCGCAGGGCCTCCGTGTTCCTTGGTCAGTGGCTTGCCGTTCCAGGAATGAGCGATCAACACGTCGTCATCCATGCAGACATCAAGAGGATTGTTCGTTGAGTATCCGTCATAACATTTGAAGAAAACGTGCGAAGCGGCAGCAGTTGGCTTTACCAGATCAGCGATCGTGAAGAACGACACACCTGAGAACTGCATGTCGAACTGACTCCATGTGGTTACACAGTGAAAGTCGCTAACATCGGTGAATTGAGGAAGCGTCAGAAAATCCTTCCAGGTCAACGATAGTGGAATCTCGACCTTACCGCCGATTTTCAACGCCCAATTTGACAGCGAAACCTCCGGTTGCACGCCGAGATCGAGCACTGGGAAGTTGTGAACCTGTCGTTGTCCCGGCGGCAACCGGTCTTTCGAACGCGTGAGAGGCTTCGCTTTTCCAGCCATTTTGGCGGCCCAGCGTTCTTTCGCGGCAATGTAGCTTTCTTTCATGCGTCGGGTGGAGAATAGCGGGGAATGATTCCAACACCAACTCCGTTAACACGGACCTGAAAAAAGAATCTCGATTTCCAGCCACGCTTGCGTTCGCGACCCTGCTGGGAAATACTCGCGCCGTGGAACTGACGGTCACACAACTCACCGAAAAGCTCGTCGCGTCGTATGCCCGCGTCGGTGGCATCAATCATCTGGATGGGAAAAACCTTCCGTCCAAGCAGCGCATTGCCGCCTTGACGCAGAGTTTGTTGCAGTTGCTTTTTCCGGGTTTCTTTGAAGACCAACTGATTCATTCCTCCGAGATCAAGGTGGAAACCGCCGCGCGCCTTGATGGCGTGTTGGGTTTGTTGGAAGACGAAATCGCCAAGAGCCTCGAATATAATCCGCCGGCGGATCATCCCAAAACCAAGCTCCGTTCGCTCGCGCACAGCCTCACGGTGGAATTTCTTGGCAACCTGCCTCGCATCCGGGAGTTGCTCCAGACTGACACCGAAGCCGCCTTCAATGGAGACCCTGCTGCTTTGAGCCGGGAGGAAGTCATCGTTGCGTATCCGTTCATCGAGGCGATAGCCGTCCAGCGACTCGCGCACGAACTTTATCAGAAGAACATAGCGCTCATTCCACGCATCATGTCCGAGTGGGCGCACGCGCGGACCGGCATGGACCTTCACCCTGGTGCGAAGATAGGAACACATTTTTTCGTGGACCACGGCACAGGCACTGTTGTCGGAGAAACTGCTGTCATCGGGAATCATGTAAAGATGTATCACGGCGTGACGCTCGGCGCGAAGTCCACCTCAGGCGGTCAACAATTGCGAGGGAAGCGCCGCCACCCTACCATCGAAGACCGTGTCACCATCTATCCCGGGGCAACGATCCTCGGTGGCGACACCGTGATCGGTGCGGGCAGCACAATCGGCGGGAATGTTTTCATCATGGAAAGTGTCGCGCCGAACTCGCTGGTGATCTACGACGGATTGGACATGCGAGTTCTGGACAAAACCGAAAAGAAGACGGTGTCGGATTTTCAGATTTGATTGCGTGCAACGCGAGCCGCTCGCTTCTCGATAAATTGAGCCATGATGCTCACGGCAATTTCCGGCACGGATTTCGATCCGATCCGAACGCCCACAGGACAGGCCACGCGTGTCATCTCTTCTTGTGTTGCCAATTTTCCTGTCAGGAACTTGTCAGAAATGATCCTCCACTTCCGCGCGCTGCCGATCATTCCCAGAAACTCGAAAGGACGGTGAATCCAGGATTCCAGAACAAGGGCGTCGTGATTATGACCACGGGTCACGATGAGGCCGAAGGATGGAGAGCCAGGAAGTGGCACGGTCAGGATTTCGCCCCAGTTGCCTACATGGATGGAGACGGGGCCAGGGAAATGGTTGTAGTTGGTGAGTTCCGGACGGTCGTCAAACACTGAGACGGCGAAGTCTAGTTGCAACGCCAGAGGCGCGACGGCCTGCGCGATGTGGCCGGAACCAGCAATCCACAAAACACATGGAGGAGTAATTGTTTCGAGATAAAGAAAGTCACTGGTAGGGCGCGAGACGCCGTTGACCGGGGCGATTTCAAAACTGTTCGTCACGCACCACGTTTTCGCTTCTTTGCGCTCAGTCAGACCTGTCCAAAATGTCTCACCGGCACGTTGAGCATTCGGAATGACGACACCCAAAACTTTTCCACCGCAGATCAGCCCGTCGTCCCATCCGAAGTCATGATCCAGAACCAGCTCGAACGTTCTTGGTTTTCCATCGCGCAACGACAGGAGTGCAAGCCGCTGTACTTCTGCTTCAAGACAACCACCGCCAAGCGTGCCTTTAATCGAGCGGTCGGCAAAGAACAGCGCCTTCGCGCCAATCTTTTGCGGACTTGATCCCTTCGCGCCGGTGATGATGCTGAGGGCCACGGGCGAGTCAGCCGTCGCCGCTGCCGCAAGCGATTGAAAGATCGAATCGTCCACGCGCAAATCTTAATCCGGCGATGGCCGATCTCCAAGACGCAAGCGGTCCGGCAGGAAGGGATCGCGCAGTTTGAGCTTTGAATTGGCCGGTGCAGTTTTACACTTGCCACACAGCAGGAAACGCATGCGCAATACAGTACAAAAACTCGCCATCGCGCGCGGTGAACAACCGGCGGAACTGCTGTTCAAGAACGCAAGGCTCGTCAATGTTCTCAGCGGTGAGATTCATTCTGCCAACGTGGCTGTGGACGATGGGCGCGTTATCGGTTTCGGCGACTACAAGGCTCGGCGCGTGATTGATCTGCGGGGTGCGTATCTCGCGCCGAGTTTGATTGACGGCCATTTCCATGTCGAAAGTTCCATGCTCACTGCACCGGAGTTCGCCCGCGCCGTCGTGCCGCATGGCACCGGTGCGGTGGTGATTGATCCGCACGAATACGCCAATGTGCTTGGCCTCGACGGCATCCGCTACATCCTCGAATCGAGCAAGAATCTTCCGATGGACTTTTTCATCATGCTGCCGAGCTGCGTTCCTGCCACGCACCTCGAAACAGCAGGCGCACAACTCACGGCGGACGATCTGAGATTGATGATCGGCGATGATCGCGTGGCTGGCGTGGCGGAACTGATGAATTTCCCCGGCGTCTATCTTGGCGCAAAAAGCGAACTGGCAAAAATTGAAGCGGGCAAAGGAAAGGCCATTGACGGGCACGCGCCGGGATTGCGTGGAAAAAACCTGAACGCCTACGTGCTCGCCGGCGTTCGCTCGGATCACGAATCCGTGGAGGTTGCCGAAGCACGCGAGAAGTTGCGGCTCGGTATGCACATCTTGTTGCGCGAAGGCAGCACTGAACGAAATCTCAGTCACCTGCTTCCTCTGATCAATGCGCACAATTCCCAGAACTGTTCCTTTGCCACCGATGACAAGCTTGCGGGCGATCTCGTCACGGAGGGGCACATTGACCACGCGGTGAGGAAGGCCATCAAGGGCGGTGTACCTCCAATGGCCGCGTTTCAGATGGCGACGATAAACACTGCACGGCATTACCGGTTGCAGAACCTTGGAGCCATCGCGCCGCGTTATTGGGCGGACTTTGTGGTGTTTGACAACCTCAAAAAATTCGCCGTCCGGCAGGTTTACAAGAAAGGCGTTCTTGTGGCCGAGAATGGGAAATTTCTCGGGCGCACTAAAGCACGTGTCCCTCAGCCGCGCAGCACGATGAATCTGCGCTTCAAGCCGGGCGATCTTGAAGTCAAAGCGAAACGAACCGGAAAGATTCGTGTGATCAAAATCGTTCCCAACCAGATCGTTACCCGCACAGTCATCCTTTCGCCGCGCATCAAGGATGGCGAGGTGACGGCGGACACGGCGCGCGATATTTTGAAACTGGTCGTTGTGGAGAGGCATCGGGCAACGGGAAATGTGGGTGTGGGGTTTGTGCGAGGATTCAATCTCAAACGCGGGGCCATTGGTTCAACTGTGGCACATGACGCACACAACGTGGTCGTGGCGGGCACAAACGACTCGGACATTTTACGGGTGATTCATGAACTCGAACAGATGCGGGGTGGGCAGATTGCCATCGCCAACGGCGAGGTAAAAGCCGCGCTGCCGTTGCCGATTGCGGGGCTGGTTTCAGATCGTCCGCTCAAAGAAGTGATGAAGCGAATTGATGAGTTGAACTCGGCTGCGCATTTGATGGGTTGTGATCTCGATGCGCCGTTTATGTCGCTGTCATTTCTGAGCCTGTCACCAATTCCGTCACTAAAGCTGACAGATCAAGGATTGATAGACGCGGAGAAGCTGAAAAAGATCGGACTCTTCGTTTGAGCAGTCAATGCGGTGAACGTGAGACGAAATACATGACAGCGGCGAAGACTGCTGACACAAGCACGCCTACGATGAGGGACGCCTTCAAGATGACTTTCTGTTTGCGCCGGTAGTTCCGCCCGCCCATGCCGGGCAGCAGATAGAAGCGTTGTTTTTCCTGATTGGCAGATTGTCGAAACATTTTCCGTTGTCCTCTATACGCAAAACTTCCGAATAGGCGGCACGGCGTTGGACTCAACCCTCACACAACCGGCACACGTCGAAGTGTAACAAAAAAATTTCGGGGCACAAGACGGATAAAAAACAATTTCCGGCTGATCGGTGCGTCAAGAAGGGGCGGCGCAAGGACACACGGAGCGCGGACCGCTGAGTCCGCGCGTTTCAAGCCGGGTCAAATGCTTTCACGCGTGCAGACCAAAAACGCGCGACAATGTTGTTCGCGCTCCGACTGGAACGCTTCACTTTCCAGACCGGCGTTCGTCCGGGAGCGAGTGCGATAAGAACCACTCGTAAAGATCCGTCCCCCTATAGGCTTCCTTCCAGGAATCGTGTTTCGTTTCCGGATAGACGGTGAGTTTCACATTAGTGGCTCCGTTCCGCCGAAGGAGATTGACCACGCGTTTGGATTCAGAAACCGGAACAACGTCGTCCTTGGCACCGTGAAACGCCCAGATGGGAAGGTTCTTGAAATTGACACCCTTGTCGCGTGAGCCGAGGATGATATTGATGGCGTTTGCCCCACCGCAGATTGGGGCGATTGCCGCAAACTTTTCCGGATGAGCCAGCCCCAAAGACCAGGTCCCGTAACCTCCCATGCTCAGGCCGGTGAGGAAAATGCGACTGGTGTCCACGGCAAACTTCTTCGTGACGTGATCCAACAGCCGCAGCAGAGGGGCATTTTCCCAAAGTTGTTTCTCCGGGCAAAGCGGCGCGACGATGATGAATGGAAAACTGCGTCCTTCTTTGACGTGGCTCAACGGGCCATGAATGGCGGCCCGTTGAACATTCGTGCCGCGCTCTCCAGACCCGTGAAGGAAAAACAACAACGGCCAGCGCTGCGCACTCCCGGGCTTGTAATCATCAGGCAGCGAGAAGAGAAACTTCGTTTCCATCTTGCACGTGACGTGGAACGTGAACTTCTGCGCGGGCAGAGCCGGTCTGGTGGGTTGGGTCTTGGGCTTCATGGTTTGTGACGTTGTGACAAGCGGCGGTTGGCCGCTACATGATCTTGAGTTTGGGCAAATCCTGCGAGTCCAGCAGGCCGACCGGCTCGTGCCTTGCGTTCACCACGATCAGGTCGTCAATGTTTCGCGCGTCGAAAATCTTCAGCGCCTCGACCGCGAGCGCCTCGTCGCGGATGAAGACTGGCTTTTTCGTCATCACGGCCTTGAGCGGACGGGAGAGAAGGTTTTCATCGGCGGACATGCGGCGGCGGAAATCGCCGTCGGTGAAAACGCCCGAGAGTTTGCCACGCGCATCGAAGATGGCGAGGCTGCCAGATTTGGCGCGAGTCATGACCAGCAACGCTTCCCTGACCGTAAGGAATTCTGCCGCCACTGCGTTGCGTTCGCCGGTGCGCATTATTTCGCCGACGCGCAGGAGCATGGCACGGCCGATTGCGCCGCCTGGATGGTAGCGTGCGAAGTCGCTTTGCTTGAAGCCGCGTGCCTGCAACACGGCCATGGCGAGAGCATCGCCCATCACCAGCATCGCGGTGGTGCTTGAAGTCGGGGCGAGATTGAACGGACAGGCTTCCCTGGGCACGCGCACGTTGAGGACAATGTCGCTGTGCCGCGCAAGCGAGGACTTCAACCCGCCGGTGAGCGAAATAATTTTTACCGCAAAGCGTTTCAACGCGGGAAGGAGATTGAGCAGCTCCTCGGATTCACCGGAGTAACTCAGCGCAAGAATCAAGTCGCCGTCATTGATGATGCCGAGGTCGCCGTGCAACGCGTCCACGCTGTTGAGCACGACGCTGGTCGAACCGGTGCTGGTGAGTGTGGCGGCGATCTTCGCGCCGACGTTGCCGGACTTGCCGATGCCGACAATGACAATTTTCCCCCGTTGCCCGAGAGTGAAGGTCACGGCGTTCACTGCTTGTGTGAAGGAATCGTCCAATTGGCGGCGGACCTGGCGCAAGGCGGCCAGTTCAATGTGGAACACTTCACGGGCTTTTTTCAGATGACTCACCCGGCAAGAATGGAAACTGCCCGGCCCCAGTTCAATCCTGAACAGTCGAAGAAACAGGAAACGGGCGACTTGTGATCAGGCCGGGCCGTATTGCGGGGCGGAGGATCCGCTCAACGACCTGAGCCATGAACCCGCGATGAGTGCCAGCTTGTGCGGTTTGCTCAACCGCGTCGGCTGGGGCCCGAAGACGTTGAAATGCTGGCGTTCAAGTTTGCGAAACAACCGCCAGTAAACCGAGCCCATCAGCTCTGCAGCGACCATCCCGCGCCGGTCCTCCGCTGGCAGCGTCTCTCTCGCGGAGCGGTAAAATTCCCGGGCGCTGGCCGCCAGGCTTTCGGCCAGGGCCGCATAACGATCGGAAAAAATCCCATCCAAAACCTCCGCTTCACGCACGCCGAAACGATTCAGTGCATCGAGGGGCAGATAGATTCTCCCTCGTTCTGCGTCGTTGTGGACGTCGCGCAGAATGTTTGTGAATTGAAGCGCCTTGCCGAGAGCGACGGCGTAGTCCCTGCAGCGTGGATTTGTGTAACCGAAGATTTCAATGCTCAACAAACCCACCACTGATGCAACGCGATAGCAATACAACTCCAGTTGATCGAGGTTCTGGTAACGCAATGTATCGAGATCCATCTCGCAACCCTTGATGAGTTCGTCAAACAATTCGTAGCGCAGTCCGTATTTGAGTATGACCGGCTGCAATTCCCGGTTTACGACAAGTTCTGGCCGGGCGCCGTTGCAGGCGCGATGGATGTCTTCACGCCATTGCTGAAGACCGATGCGGCGATGTTCCACGCTCACGCTGTCCTCGTCCGCCACGTCATCCACCTCCCGGCAAAAAGCGTAGAGCGCCGCCATGGCATCGCGTTTCTCGCGGGGCAACAGGATGAAGGCCAGCGCGAGATTCGAGGCGCTCTTGCGTGTGACCTCCTGACATTGCGTCGTGGACATGATCAATCCTTCGGCCACGTCGTCGGGCCGGAAGGTGGGTGCTGGCGGATGGGCGGCAGTCCTCCTGTCTCCGCCAGCGTCGGATTTTTTGGATAACGAGGATGCGCGCTTCTACGTTTTTTGCGTTTGCGCCTATGGCCGTTTTGTGAATTGGGATCCGCCTTTGGCTTTTCGTCGGTTGAGGATGAGTGATGATGACGGAGGCGCTGGCGGTGGCTGGTGTAGCGGGCCTCGCGTTTGCGAATTGCCAACGCCCAGAAAAACACGGCGGCAACCACCATCCACAGCACCGCGCCGAGGATGAAGTAACTGCTTGAGCTGCGCCACCAGGTGCCGAGGTTGAACAGCTTGTCATGGGCGGGAAGAAGATCATCCATGGCGGTCGCCCTCCTTGTCGGGTTCGGACGCTTCGTCGTCATCGCTCATAGCGATGTTCAATCGCTGCATCCTGTAGCGCAGCGCGTGACGGCTAAGGCGAAGTGAATCTGCGGCCTTGTTCAGGCTGTGACCGTGGCGTTCCAGGATTGAATGAATCAGATTGCGCTCGAAGTCGGCAACGATTTCATCAAGCGGCTTGTCTCCGGCAAGCGCCGCCGGGTCGTCCTTGTGCAGGCGAGATTCCAGTTGGAAATCCGGCAGGCTCGCGGGCTGGACTTCGCGTGAGGTTTCAAGAATCAACGCTCGCTCGATGACGTTGCGCAGCTCGCGCACGTTGCCGGGCCAGCGATGCGCGAGAAGTTTCTGCCGTGCCGCGCGGGACAAGGACTTGACCTTTTTACCCATCGTTGCGCCAAAATGTTTCAGGAAATGCTCGGCCAGCACAACAATATCGTCGCCGCGTTCGCGCAGCGGCGGGAGACGAAACTGGACGACGTTCAAGCGATGAAACAAGTCCTCACGGAACTCGTCCTTGCTGATGGCTTCGACGATGTCACGGTTCGTCGCTGCCAGCAGTCGCACATTGACGCGCAGCTCCTGTGTCCCGCCAACGCGGGTGAACGAACCGTCTTCAAGAAAGCGCAGCAGCTTGGCCTGGAGCGGGCGGCTCATGTCTGCGATTTCATCGAGAAAGATCGTTCCGCCGTCCGCCTCTTCCACGCGGCCCGCTTTTTGTTTTAGCGCGCCGGTGAATGCGCCTTTCTCGTAGCCGAACAGCTCGCTCTCGAGAAGCGTTTCCGGAATGGCGGCGCAGTTGATGCGCACATAATTGGCCTTTCGTCGCTGGCTCAAACTATGGAGCGCACCCGCGACGAGTTCCTTGCCGGTGCCGCTCTCGCCAAGAATGAGGGAGCGCGCGTCCGTGGGCGCGACGGTTTGAATCAGTTGCCGCACAGCTCGCATCGCCTGGGATTCACCTACGATATGTTCGAGCTGGTAGGTTTCGCCTGCGCGAGCGCGGAGGTTGGTGTTTTCCTGGATGAGTTTGTAGCGCTCGACGCATCTGCCAACGGCGTGAAGCAATTCCTCGGGTGCGAAGGGTTTTGCCAGGTAATCCATCGCACCGGCCTTGATGACTTCCACCGCGAGCTTGGGCGTGGCGTAGGCGGTGATTACGATGACGGGAAGATCAGGCCATTGCGCACGAATCCTGGCGAGAAAATCGTAGCCGCTCATGCCGCCGAGTCGTGCGTCGGTTAAAACCATGAACACATTTTCCTGTGAAATCAATTGCAGGCCCGCCTCGGCCGAATCAACCGCGCACACCTCATAGCCCTCGTCACCAAGCATCTTCTGCAACGAGAGACGCATGTTCTTCTCGTCATCCACGACCAGCAGCGGTGGAAGATTTGGGTGCATCAGGTCAGTTCGCAGAATGTCTTCGCCGGAAAGACTAGCGTGAAAGCCGCGCCTTTTCCAAGTTCGGATTCAACGCGCACCGAGCCGCCGTAAAGTTCAGCGTTGTGTTTTACAACGGACAAGCCCAGGCCGGTTCCGCGCGTTTTGGTGGTGTAGTAGGCTTCAAATACGCGCTCGATTTTGTCCGGGGCAATGCCTGGACCGTTGTCGCGTATGACAATCTCCACGGCGAGATCCTCACGGCGGCGCGCAGTGATTGAAATTTCGCCGACGCCATCCGCAGCGTCACGCGCATTTTGCAAGAGATTGCTGACCGCATCATAGAAATGGCGCGGCTGCATGAGCAACGTCGGAAACTCTCCCGCATAGTTGCGGACGATGTTCGTCTTCGTGGGCACGCCCGGCGGGAAGACATCTGCAATGGCCCGGTTGATTTCTTCAACAATGTTTATGGCCTCGACCCGGCCTTCGCTCAATTGCGCGTAGCCCATGATCTGCGTGATGACCCGGTCGGCTTTCCCAACTTCTTCGCGGATGATTTCAAGCTGTTGGGCGTCGTCGGGCCGTGTCTGGCCGAGCGATTTCCTCAACGACCATGTGACGTTGTTGATGATTGCAAGAGGGTTTTTAATCTGATGTGCGATTTCCGCAGCGAGCCTGCCTGCTGAACGAAGCTGCTCGGTGCGGACAATGAATTCCTGGCGATCCTCAACCAGGCGGCGTTCCCGCGCGATCAGCAATTGCACGCCGTAACAGCAGAAGGTCAGGAGAACAAGCACGGCAACGCGCAGGACGTTTGGGTCTGCTGGCGGCTCGGCATTTTCGCCGCGGGGAGCGGGGAGCGGGTTTGTCCTTATCGTCGGGGACGCAAGCAGGTTCGCCTCGGCCACAAGTCTGTTCGTGAGTCGTTCGTCTGCAACTCCGCTGAAGAGAGAGTTCGAGATGCTGATCATTGTAACTGACGACATCTTGCTCTGAATCGGTTTCCTAAAAGGCTCGGGAATGTCATTGATCCATGCGGCCAGTCTAAGCGGCTCCTTGATGTCTTTTGAAGTAATGCCGGGACGCTTCAACGCGGGAAGTTCGAGATTGATTGGCCAACTTACTTCGAGGATGCCCGCAACCATGAAGATGATCCCGAGCGCAAGGTTGAGGAAGATTTGTGGCGTCGCGAACGCAATGACGAATGCATTGAGAACGATCATTACGGGATATACCCAGAAAAAAATGCTGTTGAATCCGTCGGTAAGAAATGTCAGCGCACCGAGAAAGATTCCGTCCGCGAGTCCAACCGTGAACACCAGCGCCTGGACACCGCGCGGCGGAAACTTGCGCGCTACATAAAACAAAACTGTCACGGCCAGAATGAACAACACGTAAACTGCGAAGCCGTTTAGGATGGACTCGAAGACCACCGCGTAGGTGTTCCTCTCGTCGCTCTGCCAGGGTGAAGAAAAAAATATGGCGATGGCGATGGCGATGGCGAGCAGCCGCGCCGGAAGAATGATGTGGCGCTGAAGGGCGACGATGCGCCGGGTGTGCTGCGCGGGGTCGGGCCTGGGCGTTTCCAGCAACGCCAGCAGTTGCTTCAGCCACGTCCATTGGCGCAAGTTCATGGGCGCACAGGGTTGATTCTTAGCGCGCCAGCTTCAATGCGCGTTCAACAATCTTCTCCACCGGCCACAGGCGGCCCAAACCTTCGTAACCGCACGACAACATTCCTTCATCAGGGCCGATGAATTCCACGCCGCGCTTTTTCAACGTCGCCACATTGGCCTGGGTGGCTGCGTGCAGCCACATCTTTCCATTCATGGCTGGAGCAATGAGAATGCGCGCCTTCGGGTTCAACGCAAGAGCGATGCACGTCAAAGCGTCGTCCGCGATGCCGTGTGCGAGCTTGGCGATAACATTTGCCGTGGCCGGTGCGATGAGCAGCAGATCAGCCTCGTCCGCGAGCCGGATGTGTGCAGGCTTCCAACCTTCCTCTTCGTCGTAAAGATTGGTGATGACGGGATTGCGGGAAAGGGTCTTGAATGGCAGCGGAGTGATGAACTTTTGTGCGTCGCCAGTCATGACGACGTTGACTGAGTGGCCATTTTTCGTGAGCTGGCTCGTGATGTCTGCCGCCTTGTGTGCGGCAATCGAGCCGGTCACACCCATGACTATATTTTTGTTTTTGCTCATGACTTTTTGTTCCAGTTCTTAATCCTAATCTCCGCACCCAAGGATTAAGAGTAAGAAAAAGTTTAAGATTAAGAGCAAGCCTTCAGCTAAAACTCTGGAGGGGTGACGCGCGTCACACGTTGCTTCTCCGCCCCAATAATGGCCTGCATCGCCACCAGATCATCGGCAATCCCACGGCTGATCAAGAGGTAATCAAAATTCTTCCATTGCGCGACTTCCTGCCGCGCGACCCCGAGGCGTTTGTGAATGACCGCCTCTGGATCCGTGCCGCGTTTACGCAGGCGTTGTTCAAGGATTGCCGCAGAGGGCGGCGTGAGGAAGACAGTAACGAGCGAGCGTTTCAACTCCGGATCGTCTTCGGCGCACTTGCGCACTGTGGCCGCGCCCTGCACATCAATGTTCAACAATACATCCTTGCCTGCGCGGAGTTTGCCGAGCACTTCGGATTTCAACGTGCCGTAGCTCTGGCCGTACACAGTGGCATGTTCGAGAAAATTTCCCGCCTGCACGCGCTTGAGAAAAGTTCCGGCATCAAAAAAATAATAATCCACGCCGTCCTTTTCACCCTTGCGCGGATCGCGCGTGGTGCATGTGACCGCGCGCGTCATATCCGGACGGATGGCGAGCAATTGATCACACAGCGTCGTCTTCCCTCCACCCGACGGCGCGGAGACCACAATGAGCAGCGGGCTGGGCGTATTTTCAGTCATGCAATGAAGATCGGGTTTTCATTCGACGTTCTGCACCTGCTCGCGGAAGCGTTCCAGTTCTGTCTTCAGCGTCACAACTTCGCGGGCGATTACCGCATCGTTTGCCTTCGAGCCGATGGTGTTGATCTCGCGGTTCATTTCCTGGGCGAGAAAATCCAGGGTGCGCCCGACCGGCTCCTTTGTTTTCAGGCAATCGGCGAACTGCTTGAAATGGCTTTTGAGCCGCGTGACCTCCTCGGTGATGTCCGAGCGGTCGGCAAAGAAAACAATCTCCTTCAACAAACGTTCGTCATCATGTGCAGGTGCGGGCAGCCCGGCGCTCTTGATGCGCTCAATGAGATTGTTCCGATAGCGCGCGGCAGACTCCGGCGCCTGTTTTTCCACCCGCCCCACAGCGTCGCGCATCGTGTTGACTCTCGCCGTGAGGTCTTCGGACAGATGTGCGCCCTCGCGTTCACGCATTTTCACCAGCGCCACAAGGGACTGTTTCAAGGCCTTCTCCACAGCCGGCCAGAGTGTTTCCGCTTCAGCCAGGTCTTCGTCAGTCTGGAAGACTCCCGGTGCTCGCACGAGGTGATCAAGAGTGACAGGACCTGTGAGCTTGAGTTCCTTTGCGAGTTTGGAAAGTTCGCGCGCATACGCCTTGGCCAGATCGGCATTCAGATGCATCCGCGCCGTGGCCCGGCCTGCGGCGGAGTGAAGCGCCACGCGCACAGTGACGCGACCGCGCGCGACGTGTTGGTGAACGGTTTCACGGATGGGTGCTTCGAGCATTTCCATCTCACGTGGGAGATTGGTGGAAATCTCGGTTTGCTTTCGGTTTACGGAACTGAGTTCGACGGTGATCTTGAAACCGTCGCGGGCGCATTCCCCACGCCCGTGGCCTGTCATGGACTTCACGAGCCGCCACTATGAGGAAAATCAAACGTGCAATCCATGAAATTCTCAGCAGGAGTGCGGTGCGTGGATGGAAGCATCGGTATGCGCGTCGGCACAACGCGTAATTCCAGCGACCAGTCAGAGCCTTCTTACATTGGCCGTCGCTTTACGAGAGATTTCACGGTGACAGTTTCAGCCGCAAACAGGCGGCTTCGGTATCGTTTCGAACAAGAAGCAGTTCGCTAGAAAGAGCAATGGGATTCCATGTCTTTGCGGAGAAGACGGTGAAGCGCGCGGTTTCATTGGGTGACGCGGATGTGGGTTGCAGCAACACAAGTTCGCCAGACTCCGTCATGAGCAGATAACTTTCTGCGACAACGAGCCCCTGACCGTGGCCATAACGGCCTTCCTTCCATCGCTGAGAGCCATCCCTCAAATCCACGCACGCAAAAATGCCGTCGTCGAGGCCGTAAAGGAATCCATCGCGCTCGAACAAATGCGAAAACTTCGCTTTCATGCGGAGCGATTTCCAAATGCGCTGCGCGGAGAAGCCGCCGTTTGTTGCTCGTGTGATTTCCAACAACTCTGCACCGACTCCGTAGCCGCTGGAAAAAAGCACACGGTTGCCGCTCACGAGCACCGGTGATGCGCAAACCACGTTGCCATTTCCCCACGGCTGCTGCCAGAGCAGCGCGCCGCTGACGGGGTCGTGCGCAGTGATGAGCCTGTGGTTGAAGGCGAGCAATTGAGGTTTGTCGGCCAGTGTCAGGAGTGAGGGGGACGCGTAACTGGGGCTGACCTGGCCCGCTGACCACGCGGGAGTGCCGTCTGCAACGCGAAACGCGTAAAGCGACCGGCTCGTTCCTTCGCCGCCGTGGACGATGACAAGATCGTTCGCGACGAGAGGTGAGCTGGCGCAGCCCCATTGTGGCAACTCACCGCCTGAATGTTTGAGGAGATCGCGCGACCACAGCACATTGCCCGTGGCGAGGTCAAGGCAGTTGAGGATACCCGTGGCGCCGAAGGTGTAAACACGATTGCTCACAACTGTTGGCGTGGCGCGCGGGCCTTCACCGGCGATGGTTGTGTTGTAATGCGCTTGATCCGAGTGCAACCAAAGTTGTCTGCCTGTCGCGAGTTCATAAGCCACCACGCATTCCTCTGCGCCTCGTTGTTCCTGAGTGAGAGCCAGGTTGCCAACGATGGCGAAGCCGGACCACGCCGCCCCGACTTTTTGCCGCCAAAAAATTTTTGGAGGATTGGTGACCCAATTAGTGTCGAGTCGCTGTCCTAGGATGACACCATTGCGGTTTGGACCCAGGAACTGGGGAAAGGCCGGAGCGTTGGAGAATTGGCGCGTAGGAATTAAGGTGGTCACAACCTGCGAAGGCAAAGTTGAGGGGGTGCCATGGCCTGCCCATCGGAATTCAATGATGGGAAACAAATCGCCCGTCATTCCTTTGAGACGGAACAAGGCGACGCAGATCATTCCAAGTACGACGAGTCCGAACGTGACGCTTAGCCGCAGACGGCCATTGGCGCGCGACAAGAACGTCCACCACACCAACAGCCCGATGCTGGCGACAATCATGATCACATAGGAGGTGAGATTGCGTTTCTGAAACGGCCAGTCGTCTTGAAACCGCACCCAAATGATCACCATGACGGCGAGCAACACCATGAGAACGCCGGGCAACCAACGGATGCGGTTGGGTGAGGACGATTGTGATTGTTCCGGTTTGTTGGTTTCGGGCACGTGCGGTTGAGAATGGTCGAGCGGCAGTGGAAATTCAACCCGCGAAGCTGCCCGGGGATTGTGAATCCGCTTTGACAACAATCCGCACAATCGGATACTCGCGCGATGCGAGTTTTGATCACTGGAATAACCGGCTTCGTGGGTAGCCACATGGCCGAGTACGCGCTTGCGCAGGGAGCCGAGGTGTGTGGGGCGTGTCGCTGGCGCAGCAACACGGAGAACATCGCGACGCTTCGCTCCAGTCTCCGAATCATCGAAGCAGATTTGCGTGATCAGTCCTCTGTTCAGGAAATGCTGGCGACGACCCAGCCCGATTTGATTTTCCATCTGGCCGGACAGAGTCAGGTGATGACGTCCTGGCACGCGCCGGCGGAGACATTGCAAACGAATGTGATCGGTCAGGTGCATCTGCTGGAAGCCATCCGGCAGCGGGGCGGCAAATTCCCAATGGTGCTCGTGGTCGGTTCGAGCGAGGAATACGGTTTGGTGGAGGAACGTGACCTGCCAGTGACGGAGGATCATCAATTGCAGCCGCTCTCGCCTTATGCCGTGAGCAAGGTTTCACAGGACCTGCTCGCCTATCAGTATTTTCGCAGTTACGGAATTCCCTGCATCCGCGCGCGTGCGTTCAACCATGACGGCCCGAGGCGCGGTGAAGTGTTCGTGACGTCTGCATTCGCACGCCAGATCGCCGAGATTGAACAGGGCTTGCGCGAGCCGGTGATTCTGGTCGGCAACTTGAACGCTCGGCGCGACTACACGGACGTGCGCGACATCGTGCGGGGTTACTGGCTGCTTCTGGAGAAAGGCGTCCCGGGCGAGGTTTACAATCTTTGCTCCGGTCGGTCACACGCGATCCGGGAGATTCTCGATTTTTTCCTGGCGCAATCGAAGGTGAAAAAGATTGAAGTCCGTGAGGACCCGACCAGGCTGCGTCCATCCGATCTGCCGAATCTTTTTGGAAGCGCCGAAAGAATCCGTGCCGCCACCGGCTGGGTGCCGACGATACCTTTCGAACAAACCTTGTTGGACGTGCTGAACTACTGGCGCGAGAGGGTAAAAGCAGAAGGTTGATCCGGCCCGGCCCAACGGTTCAGGGAATCATCTCAGGTGCGGCTTTCTCGCCGCGTGCCCGGGCCTCGAACCAATCACAAGCTTTGGGAAGTATAAAACTCCAGTGCATGGTTTTGGCCCGTTCCCAAGCCGCTACACGGTAACGTTGGTAGCGCGCATCATCTCCAATCAAACCAATAATTTGATCGGCCAGCGCTTCTGGAGTTTCGCGAGATGCGACGAGACCAGTCTTGTCGTGCAATGTGGATTCGCGTAACCCAGCCACCGGGTAAACCGCCGCCGGTGTGCCGTTGCAATTGGCCTCAACTACATTCAATCCCCAGCCTTCACGGATCGAAGTGTGCAGGAGCAGGTGGGCGTTGCGCAGAATCGCGTCCTTGTCCTCCTCTGGCAACAATCCGGTGAAACGAACGCTGTCTCCCAATCGCAATTCCACAGCCTGCTGCTTAAGCGCGGCCAGCGTTTCACCTCCGCCAACAATCGTCAATTGCGCGATGATTCCACGATCGCGCAACGCCGCAAGGGTTGCGATGCAGTGGTCCACGCGTTTGTTCGGCGCGAGACGCGAGGCGACGGCGAGGCGAAGTGGTTGGACAATGGGTTTTGAGTCCAGCACCGGCATTGCTTGGGTGGCGACGCCGTAGCGGATTATGGAGATGTTGCGAACGCTATGACGTTGCAGGTCGTCGCGGGTGGACTCACACGCGGTCCAAAAGGGAACGTTCCGGTAAAGCCAGTGAGTCCAGCGATCCTGCGTCCTGCCCGCAGTGGAGATGGGCCATTTGTAGAACGTGTCCCAGATCGGCCCAAGCACTTCATGCAGGTATGCGACGCAATTCGTGCGACACCACCACGGTGCAAACCACGCCAGTCCGTGATGTTGATCCATCACCAGATCGAACGGTTTTTGGCGACGGTACCACTTGATGGCTTTAAAAATGGAAGTGCCCTTGCCACCACCGCGAATGATCCTGATGCCGCTGATGGTTTCTTCGGCCAATGCCCCCGGGAACTCGTTGGTGTACCAAAACACTTCGTGCCCTCGTTCAACAAGCGCGGCGAGATAAGCCAGCGTCACCCGTTCAGCTCCGCCTGCGAGCGGATTCTTCGGGTCGCGCCAGTTCAACATGAGGAAACGCATGGCCGGGTGTTATGAATGCTGGGCGGGAAAAATTCAACCCCGGACTAGAGGCGCGCGATCTTTTCCAGCAGCGCGGTTGTAGATTTTCCTGGAATGAAAGGCATGATGATGATCTTTCCACCAACCGACTCAACGGCCCGGCGTTCATCCTGGTTCAAGGTTTCAGGTGTGTAGTCTCCACCTTTGACGTAGATGTCAGGTTGAGTGGCTTTGAGAAAACAGGTGGCGGTCTTCTCCGCAAAAATGCACGCGGCATCCACGCTGGCGAGGGCGGCAAGCACACCGGCACGGTCGGTTTCGGCGTTCACCGGCCGCAGCGGGCCTTTTAGTTCGACCACGCTGGCGTCGCTGTTGACGCCGACCAGTAAAGCGTCGCCTTGATTGCGCGCAGATTCCAGATAAGCGACGTGGCCGAGGTGAAGCAGATCAAAGCAGCCGTTTGTGACAACAAGCTTTTTGCCGGTTGCGCGAAAAGCGGCGCGCCATGCCGGCAGTTTCTCCCAAGGGACGATTTTTTCCCGGAAATTCACGGAGCAATAGTGGCGGAAGCGATTTCAGCTTGGCAACGCTTTTGATTTCTTCAGCCGGGCTTCAGGCCGACGTTGATGCTCATGGCTCCGCCAAGAAGGTTGTGGATACGAACTGCGGTCAGACCAAGTGCGTGCATCTTCGTCTCCACGCCGCGTTGTGCTGGAAAGTGCTTCAAGGATTCGAGTATGTAGGCGTAGGCGGCGGCGTTGCGGCAGAAAAGAAGGCCAAACAGCGGGACACACACGCGCAGGTAGCTGAAATATGCCGCGCGCCAGAGAGAATTGTCCGGCTTGCCAAAATCGAGCACCAGCAACCTTGCGCCGGGTTTGGCCACGCGAACCATCTCGCTGAGACCAACCTCCCAATCCGCGAGATTGCGCAGTCCATAGCCCACCGTCACGACATCAAACGAGGCGTTTGGGAAGGGAAGCTTCATCGCGTCGCCATGCTGATAATTTACGGAGGACGGCTGGCCGACGGCTTCGCGGGACTTTGCGACAGAGAGCATTTCCTGGCTGAAGTCCAGACCTGTTACTCGCGCTCCGCGTCCGGCCAGGGCGCGTGCGATGTCACCAGTGCCGCAACAGACATCAAGCGCAAGGTTGCCGGGCTTGACGTGCGCAAGTTCAACCACGCGGCGCTTCCATCGGCGATGCAGGCCAAGGCTTTGGACATCATTGATGCGGTCATAGCGCGTGGCGATGGCGGCGAAGAGCGCGTTGACGCTTGCAGCGCGCTGATCGCCCGGCGTGAAAAATTCATTTATCCCTGCCATCTTTCTTGCGTCTAAATTGTGAGCAGCCCGGATGGTCGAAGCGACCAAATTCGTTACAAAGCGGCTGTTCGGAAGGAGTGTTCTTCCGGCAGATTGATGGGAAAGCCGTGATTGGTTTGATTACTGCTGATTTTGACACTACGAATGAGCGAAGTAGCGCCCTCAACGAGTAAGAAGAGGATTCTTGTGGTCGACGACGACCCGGTAATTCTCAAGGCTATTTCAATCAAATTGAAGGCTCAAGGACATGACGTGCTGACTGCCTCGGACGGCTCTACTGCGGTGACCACCGTGCGGACGACGAAACCCGATCTGATCGTGCTGGACATCTCCTTCCCACCCGATTTCGGCAATATCTCCTGGGACGGATTCCGAATCATGGAGTGGTTGAAGCGGATTGATGAGGTGACGAATACCCCCATAATCATCGTGACGGGCGGTGATCCAGCCAAATACGAAGCGCACGCAATGCAGTTGGGAGCGTCTGCGTTCTTCCGCAAACCGATCAATCACGAGAAGTTTTTTGAAACCATCCGCCAGTTGCTGGCATGCGCGACAGTTACTGCGTGATAAACCGCCTGGAACAAAACTTAATTTCAGCCGAACGTACACTACTATGACGTCAAGCCCATCCGTGAGTCTGACCGCCGAACAGATTCAGGACCTAAACAAACAGCTCTCCACGATGCGGCATGACATCAATAATTGCCTCTCGCTCGTTCTCGCCGCTGCTGAAGTCATCCGCCGAAAGCCCGAAGCCGTTGAACGAATGACTGGCACGCTTACCGATCAGCCCCGCAAGGTCACCGACGCCATGCAGAAGTTTTCGGCCAGTTTCGAGAACGCTCTTGGAATTGTGAAAGCCTGAGAGCTTGTTTTGGGTCTGACATCCCAGACTTTTTCAGAGTGAAGAGCTGTAACCTGGCCGCGCAAGTCCCCGTCCATTAAACCGTGCGTTTCAATGCCGCTGTACGGTCGTTCAAAAAGACATCGGTCGCTTCGACTGCTTTTCGTGGCAGGGGTTCGCGTAATCCCGCCTCCGCCAGATGAGCACCGCAGTACACTTTGAATTTGATGAGATAGTCGTGCGAACAAACAACGCAGAGCATGTGCCGGGCACGCGGGAGGCTTTTCCCATTGTCCACACATCCTCGTCTGGCATAGTAAACGAGATGGAACGAAGCGACGCCGAGTGGATTGCTGCAGTACTAAAAGGCGATGCATCGAGTTTCGAGCCGCTGATCCAGAAATACTCGCCCCGTGTCTTCGCCTCGATCCGCCGCTATGCCCGGCGCGACAGTGAGATCGAAGACATCGCACAGGAAGTCTGGCTCAAAGCTTACAACAAACTTTCCAGTTTTAGAGGTGATGCCCCGTTCGAGCACTGGCTCATGCGGTTGACCGTCAGAACGTGCTATGATTTTCTACGCGCCCATCAACGCAACCGCGAGTCCAACTTTTCCGAACTGAGCGAGCCTGAGAGCGACTGGCTTGAGCGTTTCGTCGCCGCACCAGAATCCACCAGTGAAAACGCCGATGCCGCCCGTCAGCTTGTCGCCCGCATCCTCGACGAACTTTCACCGCCCGCCAAACTCATCATCACGCTTCTTGAAATCGAAGATCGCACCATCAAGGAGATTGCTGAAATCACAGGCTGGTCATTGCCGCTCGTAAAAGTCCGGGCCTTCCGCGCCCGTGCTGAAATGAAGAAAATTCTGACACGCCTCGCCAAAGACAAGTATTTGTAACCCGACCCGGCCAACCACCGTCTGAAATCACGTTGTATTTTATGAACACGGACAAACTGAGGGAAAAGCTGATTGCCGCCGCCCGCGCCACGCCGCTGGATGACCGCGTGCCGTATGCGTTTGAGAAGCGCATCATGGCTCACATCGCGGCGCAGCCCGTGGCGGACGTCGTGTTGCTTTGGGGGCGGGCGTTATGGCGGGCCGCGGTGCCCTGCGTGGTGATCACTTTGTTGCTTGGAGTCTTTTCGTTTCTGCCATCCACAGTGGATGCGGACCAAACACAGGACCTTTCCGCCAGTTACGAAAGTGCCATGCTGGCTACGGCAGATCAACAGGAGGAACTCTGGTGAACACCTGGAAAGTCGTGCTCGCAACGCTGGTGATTTTTGTCGCCGGTATTCTTACAGGCGCGATGCTGGTGCGCTCATCCGTGCGGATGAAACAAATCCACCAGCGTGCTTTCATGCAGCAACCCGCCGAGCGCGTGCCCCCTTCCCAGATGCTTCGCGAGCCACGCGAAGTAAGGCCCCCAGTTCAGAGCAATGCGCCATCCCAATTCATGCGTCGCGAGTTTTCGATCCTCCTGCAAGGGGAACTTCGCCTCACCCATGAACAGCGCGAACAGATTGAGCGTATCATGGCCGAAGGTCAGGAGCGGATTCAGAAAACCCGCCAGCAGATCGAGCCGGAGATTCGCAGGGAGATGATGGAATCGCGCGATCGGATGCGCGAGGTTCTGACTCCGGAACAGCGACAACGGTTTGAACAGCTCATGAAGCAACGTCTCCAGCGCCGGAATGACGAACAACCTTCCCAAGACCGTCGCCCGCGAATGCAGCAACAGTTCCGGGATCAGCAACCCGCGCCAGGCCCACGCCCGCCACTTCAAAATCCTTGAGCGTGATCGCGCGTGATGATCATCGCCTCCGCCACAAAAACATCCGCTCAAGTCCGGTGCGATTTGGATATGAACGCGGCACCCAATCCTCCAACAAATCAAATTGCGGCGTGAAGCGCCTCACGATTTCTTCACGGGTGGTCCCGAAAGGCGGTCCGTCCGTGTCAGGGATCAGGTAGTTCACTGCAAGGTAATTTCCTCCCGGTTTGAGCCACCGGGCGACCGCGCTGACGTAACGTTCACGCTCCTCCGGCTGAATTGCGCAGAACAGCGTGTGCTCGAAAAGCCAGTCGAACTGAAATGGCGGCTCGTCCCTGAGAAAATCCGAGAGCCGGAAACGTGCGCCCAATCCTGCTGCCGTTGTCCATTCCGCCGCCAGCTTGACACCACTCGGTGCGATGTCGTAGCCGTAAACCCTGAATCCAGCTCGTGACCAGGCGCGAGCATCGTGACCCGTTCCGCATCCAGGCACGCAAACCGTCTCGCCCGCCCGCGCGCAATGCGACGCCAGAAAATCCACGAGGCCGGGAGAAGGTTCCCCCTTTTCCCATGGCATATCCCTCGTCTGGTAACGATTCTCCCAAAACTCGCTGCTCATGTCGCAATCACTCCGTCCACCAGTTGAATCACCTTCGGCGCGCGTGCCGCAACGCTCGCATCATGCGTTGCAATGACGAGAGTAACCTGACGCTCATCGCGCAAACTGCACAGAAGTTCCATTATCTCGGCCCCCGTATGCGAATCCAGATTGCCTGTCGGTTCGTCTGCAAGAATCAATTCCGGCTCGTTGATCATTGACCGGGCAATGGCTACACGCTGTTGTTCGCCACCAGACAGCTCGGTCGGTTTGTGGTCCATGCGTTCAGCAAGTCCGACACGCTTGAGAAGCTCGCGTCCCCGCGCCGCGGCCTTGGCAGAATCTGTGCGGGCCATGCGCGCGGGAAGGCAGACATTTTCGAGTGCGTCGAGTTCGGGCAACAGGTGATACGCCTGGAAGATGAAGCCGACCTTGCGATTGCGAAGTATAGTGATCTGTTCGTCGCTCAGGAGTGCGAGTTTTTTTCCGTCCAAAAGAATCTCCCCTGAGTTGGGCGTATCCAGGCCGCCGAAGAGGTGTAGGAGCGTGCTTTTGCCAGCGCCGGACGCGCCGCGCAGTGCAACAAAATCTCCGCGAGCGACGTCGAGTGATACACCGCGCAGGACCTCAAGGGTGCGACGTCCCATCGGATAGGATTTGGTGACGTTGCGAGCTGAGAGCAAAGTTTCACTCATGGCGCAATGCCTCCACTGGATTGAGTTTGCTCGCATGCCACGCCGGCAACGCCGCCGCCAGCAGGCAAATAACCAATGACCCTCCGCAAATGATCAGCACGTCGCCTGGCACGACCATCGCAGGCAATTCGCTGAATCCATAAATTTTGTGAGGGAACAACTCATAGCCCGTCCACTTGCGCATCAATCCAAGAAACGGATTGCGATACGCGATTAACGCCAGGCCAGCCGCTAGTCCGCCAAGGATTCCCAATACACTTACGATCAAACTCTGGCCGAGAAAAATGCTCATCACCTGCCCGCGGGTTGCTCCAAGCGCCTTCATCACGCCGATGTCCCTCGTTTTCATCATAACGAAAGTGATCAGCGTGCAGGTGATGCCGAAAGCCGCCACGAGCACGATGAAGAACAAGATGTAGAGCATCACATTCTTCTCAACCACCACAGCCATCATCAATTCGCTGTCCTCAAGCCAGGTGTTTACTCGTACCTTACCTTCTAGCGAAGCTTCCAGTTCCCGCGCGACCTGCGTTGCCCTGAAAGGATCATCTGTCTTCGCAAACAAACCGTGAACCGTGTCAGTTTCAAAGAAATTGCACAGCTCCTGGGCGTTCTCAATTGAAACGATCACGTACTCGCTGTTGAACTCGTAATGGCCTACATCGAAAATTCCGCGCACTTCAAATTCCTTCGGCGAAACCACAATCTCTTGGTGCATGCGGTGGCTTTCCTCCATCTTCTGGAGATCTGCTGGTGAATAAATCGAAACGTGATCACCCACATGCAATCCATAAAGTTGTGCCAGTGCTTCACCTATCACCATTCCACGTTCTTCAAGGTCAAACTTTCCTTGTTTTACGCTCTGAGGAAGCTTGCTTACACTGCTCTCAGATTGAGCGTCAACGCCGCGAAGATACGGTGCTGCAACTTGGGCTTTTCCATCCACTGGCTGGGTGATCATCATCACTTTGGTTACAACAAACGGCGTGACGCCGGTAACGTGTGGATGGGAAGAAATCTTCTTTGCTAGTACCGCGTGATTTTCGAGAGGGTTTTGATCAGCATCAAAGATTCGCAGATGCGCGTTGAACCCAAGAACCTTGGCTTTCAACTCCTCGCCAAAACCGGTCATCACACTGATGACGATGATGAGAACGGCGACCCCGAGTGTTACGCCGAGCACGGAAATTACCGTGATGATCGAAACAAACGTCCGTTTGGGCCGCAGATAACGCAGCGCCAGCAGAAGTTCAAACGGCAGTTTCGACATGGGCGGCAGACTAGTCGCGGAGATTTCAAAAACCAAGTTCCAATGAAGAGGCTTTACCGCAAATTGTTCAAGATGCACCTGCCGAATCCAGATAACTCTGCAACAGAATTGCCGCCGCAGTCTTGTCCACCTTCTCCTTCCGCTTGTCACGGCGGACGTTTCCTTGGATCAGAAACTTCTGCGCCTGCACCGTGGTCAGTCGCTCATCCAGCGTCTTGATTGGAATGGCGATGGTCTCCTTCAAAGCTGCTACGAACTCCTGCACCTTGAGGGTTGCCGGGCCGTAACTGCCGTCCATGTTACGCGGCATGCCGATGAGGATCAGCTCCACCTCCTTTTCACGGAGGATTTCCTCGAGGCGTAACAAAAAATCCGCGAACGGCTCTGCTGGAATGTATTCAAGCGGCGAGGCAATCATCTTCATCTCGTCGCTGACTGCGACACCGACGCGTCGTGTTCCGTGGTCCAGGGCGAGGATGCGCATGGCGCAAAATTGGCGCAGAAGCACATCCGGGGGCAATACATTTTGACCAGCGACAATAAAGTCATGCGTTCGCATCGCACATCCATTAGTCTGCGCGCGGCCATGAACCGGAAACATCAACTGATCGTCATTGGTCTGACGGTACTGACCCTGTGCTCGGTGGTAAGTCATCTTGTTGCACGGGGTTTGCATTTGCGTACGCAGGCGGTGGCTCCCTTGTTTTTCGGTGACACCAACCAGCAGGATACGGCGACCGTGGCAGGTTCGTCGCTGACATTTTACGGTATCGAATGGCACGCGGTGGCACAGCGACTCAAGGCGGGAATGACCGGCTTGGGTGTCCCGGCAGGTTCGGTGCATGAGCTGGAAATTCTCCAACGGAACGCGCCGCCGGTTCGCTATACTTTTCTGGGGGTGTCCATGTTCGATCTCAACGAAAATTACCTCTCCGATTTCCGCGCCGACATCGTGCCGATGGGGGAGGCCATAAAAAGTTTGCAGGAAAGCCACTCAAGTTGGGCGTACCGTAAACGCGTGCTTTCGCAGTATCCGATGAAGTATATCCGGAGTTTGTTTCCCACCGCCGGTCGCTCGGTCACGGTGATGGTCGGTGTCCGCGAGAAACTACGGACCTGGCTGAAGGGGGAGGCAGCAACCAAAGAGAAGCTGGAACAGGCTGTGGTTTCCAGCGAGAGCAATCCTCATCAAGACAGCATCCAGACCTGGCCTGCGGATCGGCGGATGCGAAACATCATGGATCTGCGTTCCAATGCGGGCGGCCATCTGGAATTCCAAGGGCAGAAGCGGCATTCGTTGTTGAAGTTCCTCAACCGGGGCGTACAACAGGGTCGGGTGGTTCTGATAATTCTCCCGGAATCCCCGACATTCCGCGCGGAACTGGTGACGCCAGCGGATCGCGGACAGTTTGAAGCAGCTCTGACCGAAGCCCAACGGGCGGTGCCGGATCTGGTCTGCGTGCGACTGGACCAGGTGAAGGAGTTGGATTCCGACGGCTGGTACTGGGATATTGTGCATCTCAACGCTCCGGGTCAGGCCGTGGCCACCCGTGTGCTGATCGAGCAACTTTCGCAAGCTGGACTCATCAGATGATTTTCACCTCGGTCGAGTTTCTAATTTTTTTCCTGGTCGTGGTGGTCGTGAAGCGACTGCTCCCAAGTTTTCGTCTCGAAAAGAACTTTCTCCTGGTCGCAAGCTACGTTTTCTACATGAGTTGGAACCTGCTCTGCAGCGGGTTGCTCCTGTTCACCTCCGTATTGGATTACTACGTCGGACGCGGTTTGGCCGTGGTGGAAAAACCGTCCCACCGGCGCTGGCTGCTGGTGGCAAGTCTGGTCGCCAATCTCGGTGTGCTCGTCTTTTTTAAGTACTCCAATTTTCTCATCTGGAACGCTCAAACGGTTCTGGGCTGGTTGGGATGGCATCCCTCTTTGGCCACGCTGAATGTAATGCTTCCGGTCGGCATCTCGTTTTTCACCTTCCAGAGCATGAGTTATACGATTGATGTTTACCGCCGGCAATTGCCGCCC
>JABFSR010000010.1 GCA_013140495.1 Verrucomicrobiota bacterium | reverse complement strand
CTTTACCTCAGCAGCCCGATCAAGAAGCGGATCAACTTCGCGCTCAATCTTCAGGGCGGCTGGGTCGCCGGAACGGCGGAAGACTGGGACGCGCAACTGACCCGCTACGTGCGCTATTTCAAAGACCCCGCTTACCAGAAAGTTCTGGGCAATCGTCCGCTGGTCTTCCTGTTCAATCGCATCCCCCGCACGCCGAAATTTCCCGATGCCGCCGCCGTGGCTGCCGCGATCCAGCAACTCCGCGCCGCGACCACCAACGCCGGTCTCGGCAATCCATACATCGTTTTTCAGGGCTGGAATGCGAAGAATGATTTCAACACGATGCAGGAATACGGGCTGGATGCGATTGGCGCTTACGCCGTCTTCACCGATGCGACTCTCGGCACTTCATACATGGCACTCGCCGCGAAAGGTCGCCGCATGTGGGAAGCGGGTCAGACGACCGGGGCCAACGTTGTTCCGATCGTGACCACTGGCTGGGACGACCGGACACGGGTCGAAACCAAAACCCCGTGGACGACCGGCTCGACCAATTACACGCTCCCACCCACGCCTGCCGAATTGGCCAATCATCTGGCCGATGCGCTCAATTGGACGCGTAACCATCGCACCAATGCCACGCCCGCCAACACCGTTTTGATTTACGCCTGGAACGAAAACGACGAAGGCGGCTGGCTCGTCCCCACGCTCAACCCCGATGGCAGCACCAATGCCGACCGCCTCACTGCCATTGCCGCCAAGCTGAAGCACGAAACGGAAACCAACCCCGCGCCCGGAAAAAATCTCGCCCCATCAATCCAACAAGAACCATGAAGCTCAAAATTACAAAACCCACCCGGTGGGCGACGCTGAACGGATTCATTATCGCGTTGGTCTTGACGTCCGGCTCGATCAGGGCTGGAGCCACCGATGATCCGCGCAGCACCAATGCCGCGAACGCGCGCATCACCGTGGCCAGTTATTACTTCGGCCAGTATCATCCCAACGATCCGCGCAATTTGAAAACCCGAGGCAAACCTTGGGACGAATGGGAACTCATCAAAGCCGCCAAACCGCGTTTCCCCGGCCATCAGCAACCCAAGGTCCCGCTCTGGGGTTATCAGGACGAATCCGATCCGCAAGTCATGGCGCAAAAGATCGCCGCCGCCGCCGATCATGGGATCGATGCCTTCATCTTCGATTGGTACCACTACGAAGACGGCCCGTTTCTGGACCGCCCCATTGACGAGGGCTTCCTCAAGGCGACCAACAACAGCCGCATCAAGTTCGCCTTCATGTGGGCCAACCACGACTGGCAGGAGAATCTTTTTCCCTACACCAAAGGCGCGCCGAAACCGATCTTGTATCCCGGCCAAGTCAGCCCGGCGGCCTTCGACAAAATCTGCGACCACGTCATCAAGGATTATTTTTCGCACCCGTCCTATTGGAAGATTGACAGCAAACCTTACTTCTCCTTCTACGACTTGACCCGGCTGCTCGACAATTTCGGCTCGGTCGAAGCCACGCGCGCGGGCCTGGACAAATTCCGCGCGAAGGCGCAAATCGCCGGTCTGCCGGGCCTCCACCTAAACGCCGTTGCGTGGGGTCAACCGATCCTGCCCGGAGAAAAAGTGCCAGTGGATTCCGCCAAGCTCGTACGCGACCTCGGCTTTGACTCGGTCACGTCGTATGTGTGGGTTCATCACGTTTCGTTGCCGAAGCAGCAGACCGATTACAACGAAGTGCGCGACGGCTACTTCAAATACTGGGACAAGGCCGACGGCATGTTCAACGTGCCCTTTTTTCCGAACGTCTCCATGGGCTGGGACCCCAGCCCACGCTGCGACCAACGTGATACGCTCGACAATTCCGGCTATCCCTTCACTCACACCATCGGCAACAACACGCCCGCAAACTTCCGCACCGCGCTGGAAATGACCAAAAAGCGCCTGCTCGCCAATCCGAACGGCCCGCGCATCCTCAACATTAACTGCTGGAACGAATGGACCGAGGGCAGCTACCTCGAACCCGACACCGTGAACGGGATGAAATACCTGGAGGCCGTCCGGGATATCTTTGGCGCGAACCGACCGACCTCCCCGAAGCCGAGCCATTGACACCTCCGGGTTGGGAATGAACCGCCCGGGTAATTCGCGCACCCGTCACGGCCTCGGCCCTACGCGGTTCAAGTCGATTGGTTGAAATTCCATTTCAACGCCGGCCCGGTTGGCGACGCGACGGGTTCAAGCGTCTGCAATGGATCAGGCACGATCCCGGCGCAAACGACGATTTGGTATGCGGTGCTCATAAAGCAATTACTGGCTGCGCTCTCCGAATAAAGTCCACGGTGGTTCGAGACTCCCTGCTTGGTACGTCAAATTGGTATTGCGTGCCTTCGTAGCCTTCAGGAGGTCTTCTGTGTTCTTGGCACAAGTCTCCTCTTTGCGAGCTATGTCATCTATTCTCGTAGCGTGCTCGACGGCGTTCTCAAATTCCCCCAATTTCAGTTCAGCCGCCGCCTCGAAAGCTAGCCAACTCTTTTCACCATAAGTTGTCCCTCGCTTCTCCCACAGCCGGGCCAATTTCAAAGATAATTCGTAATTCGCGCTCTCATAAGCGAACTGACAGGCATCGAAGAAGCAGTGCGCTCCGAGCCATTTTGAATCTTTGGGTTCTTTCACAATCGGCTGTTCGAGGGCCTCAGCTAAGATTTTGAACGCAGCCACCGCGTTGCTTCCGGCGCGATAATGCCGCGCCAAATAACAATAATTATTGAATGTGGCGTGTTCGCGAACCCATTGTTCGAAACGCTGATTCGAGGCCTCATTCCGTCCCAAATCAGCAAGAATCATCTGCGGTAGCCACCAATCTGGAAACACCTTGGCAGCGCGCTCACATTCCACACGAAGCAAATCCTGACGGTCTGCCGTGCCAACGTAATTGATCTTATCCGCGTAAAACCAGATTTCGTTAGTATGACGACCGATTCGGCATTCGTACTCCGCAAGACGTGACGCGAGCAATGCTTCACCAGAGAGTGCGAATGGTCTGACAACAGGGCCTGCAATGTTCACCCGCCGGTCGGCGTAAGCCGAATCACCGTGCCAATGCCATTCACCTGCATTCAGCCCCGCAAAGCGATAGAAAACGATGCTGTGAGGTTGTCCGCCGCGATGACTAAGTCTGAGGTCGTAAAAATCCCAAGACCAGCCGCTTTTTCTCTCAAATTTAGGCAGGTACGTGGGAACTAAATCGTCTAATCGTTCCGGAAACAGTCCATGGTCGCTTCGGTAGTCGCACACAGCTTGGAGGATGGCTTGGCCGCTTCGGGCGACCTTCTCGGGCGATGACTCAAACATCATGGAAATCGGGATGCCGAGCGGAGTCAGAAAGATCAGAGCGGCTAGGCCGAACACTAGGCAGGGAATCGTTAGCCAATAACTCGTTCTCTTTCGTGTGTCAGCATTCATTCCCAATTATGCGTTCAATTCTCCGCCGAGTGCAAACTGCCCGTGCCCGCGCGGAAGGCGACGACCATGCGCTCCGGATTTTCCGGCGAGGCGGAGGCGCAGTTCCACAGGCACGCGCCACAGTGAACGCGGTTCTCTCCAGCGCGTTTCATCTTGGCCCAAACCCAATCCCACCGCCAATCACGAATTACTCGACGGTAGCCTATGGGTAATTTGAACCCTTTGTGCTGCGAGAAGTGCGCTGAGGCGAATGCGACCGATCCATTTTGATGGACGCCCGGTAATCCGTATAGTGAACGTAGTGGCCGCTCAGTGATTCCCAAAGAACGGTGGGGCCGCTGCCAGAGTGTCCACGCACCACCACGGGTCGGATGTTGTCGTGTTTTGAACCGCTCGTTACAGCTTCGGACTTCCATGTCTCGCCGCCGTCCGCAGTCGTCCAACGTTCAATCTCCCGCACACCATTCACGGGACTTGCCCCGTGGGACAATTCCTCCGGTTTTCCGCTCACGCGCGGTGGCGAATATCCAACGGGGCGAGAAAGGTAAACCACCGAAGGGTTGTCGTGGTCCAGAGCCAGTCCGCCCGAGTAGTAGGTTTCGGTCTCCGTCTTGCCAGGCTTGGTCTGGGGAAACCATTTCCCGCCAGCGCACAATTCACGATCCGTCCACTTCGCGCCGTCCCAACGCGCGTAGTGGTAACGGTGATCGGTTTCTTCGGCCAACCGCGTATAGGCAATCACCGGCCGGCCATCCTTGTCCGCCGCGACGTCAAACACCCAGGCGCGAGCGCCCGTCACGGCTGCATTGTAAACGCAATCTGCTTGCTCGGGTGTAAAGGGCAGCTCCGCAATCCCGGCGATACGCGTGCCGTTGGCCTTGTAGAAAGCACCGTTGCGATAGCAGGCGTAATAGACATTGTTGGACGATTCGTTGCGCGGGTGGCCGTCCGTGAAGATCATGTGAATGCGCTCCTTTCCGTCCGACGCAATCTTCACGTAGGGTCGGTTGTCGCTCCCCGCACCGGTGCGCGTCACAACCACCTTGGCAGGCGACCAACTCCGTCCTGAATCCATGGACTTGCTGAATGTTGGCTTCCAACTGTCCCCGCGCCAGAAAAGATAGATCGCGTTCGTCTCGGCAAAGAGCATGACCGGATTGGGATAGGTGATGGTTTTGCGCGGCCGCGCAGCCGTGCCAAATAAATCGAGGACACGTTCAGGTTGCCAGTCCGCAAAATCGCCTGGTTTGCTGGTGACACGCGCATTCATGTCCGGTCCACCATGTTTGGAATAAAAGGCCATGAGCCGGCCGTCAGGCAGAAAAAGGAACGACGGGTTGTCGTGGTCATCGCGCTGATACTTCTCGTGCAATGTCGTGACGGTGATTTTTCCCGACGCATCATCCAGCATGGCAGCCTGCACACTGCCGTTCTCCGTGACCCAACCCGTGCAAGTCCTGCCGTCTCGCGCTACGGCGCGCGGATCAGCAAACCAACACCAGCCGCCGTCTTCCGTAAAGCTTGGAAATGACGCCGCTGGTTCAGCGCAAACGATCACCCGTCCTACGATCAACCCCAAAACGCTGATCGCAAAGAGCGATCGCAAGGTAATCGTGACTGACAATTTCATGGGAAACCTTCCGGGCGAGCGTGTTTCCGAATTCCTCACAACCATTCTCCTTATCGCGGTCCTGGCCCGACCCCACGAAGATCAATAGGATGGAATCCCAGCTTCAGCGCCGGCGAATTGTCCTTCAGCGTGAAATCATCACTCTGAGGAGCAACGAAGAGCGGGTCTGCTATCTGGGAGTTCTGGTCGTGACCACGTGCGCGCCACTTTTCCAACGTGCCGCCGGCGAACTTCATTTCGTCAGTCTTTCCAGCAAGCCGCGTGTCCCAATACACATTTCCGTCCATTACGAACCTGTCGTTCTTCCACGTGCTGCCCAGCAAAACGCCTTTGTCGAAGTACACGATGTTATTGCTGAAGCTAAAGCTCACATGGTCCTCGTCGCGTGAGCGCTGAAGCTGTTGATCACGCGCGAAGGCGAAGATATTGTTTCGGACGATGTTCGTTTCGCCATAGTGCTGATGAAAGCCGCCGTGCGTGGTGCGATAAACCAGGTTGCTCTCGATCAGGATGCCGCTGCTGCCTTCGTCAGTGTAGATGCCCCAGCCGCCGTATTTCGTCGCCGCCATGTCGTGCCAAAGATTGTTCACAACACGCGTGCCGGGTTGTTTGCCGAGCATGTAAATGCCCGCCATGTCACTGAGCACAGGACCGTCGCCGTCTGACATCACGCCGATGTGATGGATGTGATTGAATTCGACGAGATTGTTGGAGGCAAGGGCTGTGGCATATCCCCACGTCCAGCCGATGGAAATTCCAGTGTAATAGAAGTCATGAATCGCGTTGTGCAGTACCCGGTTGTTCGGCGATTGACCAATCCACACTCCAATGGCGCTTTGGTACAGCTTCCCACCGCCATGAATCTTGCAATCGGAGACTTCGTTGCCCTGCGCCATCTCGACGACGTTGGTGCGAATCGCTGTTTCGCCAATCTTGATTCCTCCCGCACCCAGGTCCGTCAATTCGCATCGGGAGATTCGATTCGACTGACAGCCTCGCGCCAACTCAAGCCCGTAACTGCCGAGATGCACGAACCTGCACTGTTCAAACACACCAGATCGGACACCCTCTCCCCAAACTGCGCCGGGCACACCAATCGCCGCCTGGCTGAACCCGCCCACTTCACTTGTCGGCGCAGGCCAACCAGCACCCGCATTCTTGTCACCCACCCTCGCAAGATTCCACTCCGTATGCGCAAAGGTCAGCCCACGGAACTCAATATGCTCCACGAATTGCCCCGCCTCCGGCTTCCCCTCGAATCGGATCAACTGCGCAAGCACCGGAGCGATCGCCTCGATCTTGTCCGGTTTCTCTCCCGGCATTGGCGAGTAGAAGAGTTTTCCGTCCGCAGCATCGAGATACCACTCACCCGGAGTGTCGAGAGCTTCGAACAGCCCCTCGATGTAATACAGGTCATCTTTTTGAAGCTCGAACACGGAGCGTTTGCCAAAGTTCACAATATGCGCGGCCTCATCCACGCTCGTCACCGGCAGGCGCGATTCAACCCAACGCGACATTGCCACGATTTCGCCATTTGTCACCGAAGGCCACGACTTCAAATCACCCTCACGAAACTGAAATCGCGTGTGACCCTTTGTCCATTCCGGTGCTTTGTCCGGCAGGCTTTCGATGCTGAAGTATCCCTTGTTCGGATGCCGGGCGCGCGTGCGGCGCTCACCATTCACCCACAGTTCACGAAAAATCCATTTCTCATCACGAGCTTCGGGAATCTCAGCAGCCCAGAGACGCTTGCCGCCCACGTCAACCTCCTTCCAGCTTTGAATCAAGCGACCTCCACTGATCACAGGATGCTCGCCTTGGTAGGCGATTACTTTTAGGTTCGAGTCTTCGGCTTTGATGACGAGTGGCTCACTCAAATAGTAATTTCCGTCGCGCATGAATACGGTTGAAGTCCCAGCATTCCCCTGCCCGGCTTTGAACTGGCGCGCCGCGGCGAGTGCGCGCGACAACGTCGCAAACGGCCCATCGCTTGAACCACGGTCTGGCGCTGCGAGGCTGCCTGACCAGCTATCGTTGCCGTTGGTTGCAACAAAGAAGACACCCGGCCCTGGCTTGGGATCGGGTTGCCCACCTCCGACCGACTTCTGTTCTTGAGAACAACCACCAACGAACAACGCTCCGACAAACATTCCGACCAAGACCCTGTTCTTCATATCAATCCTATTTGGTAACCGATTCAGTTTTATCCCCTGCATTGTCATTAACAATCACATTACCGCCGCTCTGGTTTTCAACCCGGACAGTCCCACGAACCATGTTGCCAGTGATCACGGCGCGTTTGACTGCCTTCCCCAATGAAACCTGCGGCTTGTTCTCCTGAAACTCACAGCCGCGCACAATCACGCTGCCACTCTCAACCTGCAGCGCATGACGTCCCTCCTTCTTGCTATCCCAATGCACGAACGTGCAATCACTGAACCCCACGGTCCCTTTGCCGGCGATCTTCGCGATCTGATTGCACGGCCCCCAGAACGCAGAATTGACGAAGCGCACGCTGCCAGCGTTGTTTGTGCTCACGCGCACCATGGTCGGATCCGGGCCATGAAACGAAACAAACTCGCCGTTCGAGATCAGCAGACCGATTGGCGAGCACTGCTCAACCTCCAGCGCCGTAAAACAATCATCTGCCCCAATGCCAAGGAAGTTGCCGTTGCAATCGCCGGACTTGGTCTTGATAAATTTGTAACCGACGTTGTAGCCAAAACAGAACGTATTATAGACGTATTGCCAGTCGCTCTTGCCGAAGATGAACGCCTCGCCGTTCTTTTGCTGCCACTCAAACAGCTTCGGCTTCATGCTCCACCACGGATTGAAGTGGACGTTCTCGATGCGCCCGATGTCGTAAATGAAATCCACGAAGATCCCGCGCCGCAGCGGCTGACCGTGCACGTCACGAATCAGGTGCCGCTCATTCTGCGAAGCGTCTATGCCGTTGTACGGATTGAGCAACTCCACCGCGATCACCGCCGGATTCTTGCCGCGCATCGCGATGGCGTAGGGATACGGCTTTGGTTCCTCAGCAGGATTTTGGTCGGGATAGTAGATGACCACACCCTTGAGCGTGCTGTTGTGGTTCAACGTAATGAAGGCCGGCCCATCCTCTTTACCTGCGCCTTCGGTCACGAGAAACGTCGTGCCGTCGTCGGTCGGCTTCGGCAAACCCGCGTCGCGAATGCCATTGTGTGCCGGCACCGATTCCCACATGCCCTTGAGCGTGACCGCCACAGGGACGCTAAGATGCCCGGCGAAGAAATAATTTCCATGCGGCGCTTGGACTACGCCACCACCAGCCTTGGCTGCGGCATCCATGGCTTTCTGAAACGCGGCAGTGTCATCCGTCTTGCCGTCGCCCTTCGCGCCAAAGTCGGTTACGGAATAAAAATCCGGACTGGCAGCAAAACCTTGTGCTGCGAGCATGAGACTGAAGAAAACATGGATGAGTGTTGGATGAGTTGCTGACTTCATATTGGTATCGAGCGTTGATCGGCTCTGCGCCAGAATGCTTTGTTAGCACCTGTTGTCGCAAGCATTTCGCGCTTGGCCGTGGTAGCTGCTGAGTCACCCTCACCCTGACCCTCTCCCGTCCGACGGGAGAGGGAACAGCACTTGGGCGCGTCAAAAGTTACAAACGACCAACCGAACATCCCCGGCTCAAGATTCTCCAAAAACCAGCGGACAATTCTCCCTCGCCCATCGGATGGGAGAGGGCCGGGGTGAGGGCATTCGTTACTTCTCTCCGGCCACAACTTCCACAAAGCCCACGTCAATGTATTGCCCGCCACCGGTCTGGTGGCAGTGGACGGCGATCAAATTCTTGCCCGGCTTGAGCGCGGCGATTCCGGCGGCATTCGGCGGGCGGTTGAAATAATCTGACACGTAACCCTTCGGATGCGCGCCCGCGACTCCGTTGATGTAAATCTCCGCGTCCTCGTCGTGATGAATCCAGAGTTCGAGGTTCTTCAGTTTGTCGGCAGGAATCTCAACCTCGCGCCGCAGCCAGATGTCCGGCGTGTTCCAAACCGTGCCGATGACCGCGCCCGGCGTGCCTTCCGTGCCGAAGCCGCTTTTGCCTTCCTTCCACGCTGCGTCGTCGAAGCCCGTCTTCGCCCAATCGTCCGTGGGTTTCTCCATCGCATAACGCCACAGGGCTGGCTGCCGGTCGGCTGCCGGAACGACTGCCTTGATCTCGGGCATGGGCGGAATCGGCACCCAGCCGGACGCCTTCGTCTTGTCACGGCTCGCCCATTTCTTCCACACGGCTTTGTCGTAGAGCAGTTGCGCGAACACGCCGCCTACCACGGGCCGTGCGGTGAAGCCGACTTTCTTCGCGTTCTTCGTCTCATACCAATCCGTCATCGGCGAACGATTGGGCGTTTCGTTCAGGAACTTGTAGATTGGATCAATCAACGCCTCAAAGTCCGCGCGGTTTTGCGTGAGCGTCGCGGTCCAGGTGATCCAATCGAGCTTGGTGTAGTCCTTGCGATTGTCCAGCGGCAGGCCGTAAGTGTTTTGGGTCTTGCGGTAAAATTCCATCTCCTTGCGCGCGACTTCGGCGGGGAACAGGTTCAGGTCCAGGATGCGATCCCAAATCAAATTATATTTCTGACTCCACGTGCCGGGCCGATCAAACGCGAGCCGGAAATGATCGCCGTCAGCAGCTTCCTTCACCCAGCGCGCGGCGAACTCTTTCGCGAGCTTGGAATACTCCACCGCCTTTGCCTTGTCGCCGCGCAAGTCGCAGAGCTTGCCGAACGCACCGAGGCCGATGATCGCCTTCGCGCTCAGGTTCACGTTGTGCGCGAGATGGCCAGCGAAGTCGTCGGTGCAAAGCTGGTTCTCCGGATCAAAGCCCTTGGCCTTGAGATACCCGGCCCACTTTTCGAGCGTTGCCCAGTAGAGCCCGGCGAAATCGGCGTTGCCCTCCATCTGCGCAATCGCGCCGAACAGGATGAGCAGGTTGCCGGTCTCCTCGACGGGCATCTGGTCGCGCTCGTTGCGCTCGCCGCCGCCATAGACCTGGCCGTTGGCGTGCGGATACGTGCCCAGGTCGTGCGGCGCGAAGGGAAACTTCCATCGCTCGCTCGCCGCGTAATTCATGAACGGCACGAGGAACGACTTGGCCAGCGTCGGCCCGAACAGCAGGAACTGCGGCGCCATCGGATAAAACACGTCGCTCGTGCCGATGCAGCCGTTGGAATGATTCTCCTTGCAGAAGGAAATCGGCTTGCCGTTCGCGTCGGCGACGAACTTGCCCGCGGCGAAACACTGGCGATACGCGAGCGCGCCGAGCCGGGCGTATTTCTCGCCGCCGGCCTTGCGCAAATCCGCCATCAACTCGGCGTCGAACTGCTCGCAACGTTTCTTGAGCGATTCGTAATCGGCCGCGGCCTTCTTCAACAACGCCGCCGCGTCGTCGCCGTTGCGCCGCCAATACGGGCGCAGGTTCTTCTTCATGTATTGGATCGAGAACTTGTCGTCGTAAGCCAGCATCACAGTGCGGGAGACTGGGCGGTTCTCCACCGTGCTCACTTGACCGCCAACGCTCATCAAGAAGCTATTTGCCGGAACTGGGTTCTGCAGTTCGACGCGCGAGGTGAAGTCATCTTGAAAAATCTTCCGCTTTTCTCCGTCAGCCGCGCTCAAAGCGATTGTCTTGAAATCCGCCCGCCGAAAAGCCATGAACAGATGTCCCCAATCAATTCGAATGTCGTCGCCTTTCTTTTCGAGGACCGGTTGTTCGCGGCAGCCCACAATCGCGGCTGTCAAATCGCCGTAATCTTTGGTCATCGAAACGACTTCCTGATTCGGAACGTTTGCCGCGATCTCGCCCGAAGCTTCTAAAGTCGTCCAGACATCGTGTGTCTTCTGATCCAACCCTTGAACTGTCCAAGTCACATACGTCACCGGCCTCGACAGCACCTCCAAATCATCCGGCAACGCTGGCGTCATGAACGTGAGCGTCAGCCGCACGCCTTCGCCCTCGAACGTGTAAATCGTCCGCGTCGGCAGCACTTCGAGATTCGTTTGCGGCAGCGCGGGCACGTCGGCGGGGTCTTTGCCCATCAGGCGAAACGCCTTACCATCAATCCGCACCAGGCTCGTGAGCCGATGCGGCTTGCCGGTCCAGTGGACGGTATCCGCGTCGGTCAGTTTGTCCGCCGGCGACCAGATGCTGAAATACGGGTCATGCGTGACCAGCGGCACTGCGGGCGGTCGCAACGGTGGAATATCTTGCCCGGCGGCATGCAGTTGAAACAGAAACAGCACCGCCACCAGCACTGTAACAAACACGGCGAGACGATTGTTTTCTTTCATACGATGCTCCTGCGGTCACTTTGGAATACATCTTTGCAAGGCAAACGATGCAGTCAGACCATCCCAAAGGCGAAGATGTATCAACACCAAGTCGCCAGATGGTTTTGCAACAACCAAAGTCCCCGCCCGACCAGCGGATTGTCTCCAACTGGTCGGGCAGAAAATCGTATCAGGCCCGGAAACCTACTTGCGAGCACCCCAACCGCGAATGAATCCGACGCACTGCGCGACATCCGGCACAGAGTTATCCCAGTTGGCTTCGTACTCGATGGAGATGTTCCCCTGGAATTTCTGGCGCTTGAGTTCCTTGAGGATTCCGCTGATGTCCGACACGCCTGTGCCGAGGATGGAATCGGGCATTTGCCTGCCAATCTCGGCGCGATCCTTGAGATGGGCACTGATGACACGTCCCTTTAGAATTTTAATGCATTCGAGCGGTTTCAAACCGGACGTGGCCCAATGCCCGGTGTCCGCACATGCGCCAATGCGAGGGTCGCGATCCTTGACGATTGAGAGGACGTAATTGGGATCCCACAGCTTGTAGTTGGGATTGTTCGGCTGGCGTGCGTGCTCGTGATAGGCGACGCGAATGTCGAATTCCTTCACCAGCTTTTCAATCGCGTCGAGATGGGGCACGTCCTCGATTGTGATGGCGTAGAGGTCGAGCTTTTTCGCAAATTCAAATATCTGCCGCCATTCTGCGTCGTCCTTTGCACCGACCACGCCATAATTCACAGCACGCACACCATGCTTGGCGAGCTGGGCCTTGATGGCAGCAATAGTCTCGGGTGAAGCATTGTGGTGAAGCGTCAAATCAGGATGTTCGAGGCTCAACTTCTGGCCTGGATAGAACTCAATGATTTTGCCACCAGCCTGGGCGGTTTTTTCAACGGCTTCAAACGCGGAAAACTTGTTGAATGTATAGGCCTGGCAGCCGACGGCGAAGCCGGACATTTTACAATCGTCAGGAATTGGCGAAGCCACTGCGGCAACGGCGAGCAACGCCGCGGTCGCGGCGAGCGAACATGTGATGGTCTTGAGACTGGAGGTCATAGTTGAGTTGTTTGGTTGAGAGTTCATGGTTTGCCGTGCACGGTGGGCGACGACAATGTTTATGGCATCCGCAAACGAGCGTTGTGTCAAAACAATATTTGGCAACGCCCGGAGAACCACCTCGCAGCAAATTGTGAAGCCCACAGTTCCCTCACGGGCTGCTCTGAGAATCCTGCGTCGCGTTAAAGGTGACCACCGAACGTTCTGTCCGGGATGCGTCCACAATAACTTCTCCCTGCGCAATCACGCGCACCCGGCCACCCCGCTCACTGACCGTGAGCGCAAACTTGCCCTCCTCGATCTGGAGCGTCTTGTACTGCGTTGATCCATTCGTGGCGGAGTCCTCGCACGTCCAGCTCCCGCGCAGGGACTTCAGATGGAACTCCGGCTTCGCGTTGAAGGCGGTTTCGGCGGTGACC